>CBQZLL010000106.1:0-9709 GCA_967749945.1 uncultured Frankiaceae bacterium | reverse complement strand
CGGCTCAACCAGGCGGGCAGCCTCTTCTCTGTCTTCTTCACCGATCGCCAGGTCGTCGACTACGCGACCGCGACGACGCAGGAGACCGGCCGCTACGCCGCGTTCTTCCACGAGTGCCTGCGCCGCGGCGTCTACCTCCCGCCGAGCGCGTACGAGGCGTGGTTCGTCAGCGCCGCGCATGACGGCGAGGCGGTCGAGCGCATCGCCGACGCAGTGCCACACGCCGCCCGCGCCGCTGCCGAGGTCCGCGCGTGACCGAGACGCGGGTGCACCTCGTCCGCCACGGTGAGGTGCACAACCCCGACCGGATCCTGTACGGGCGGCTGCCCGGGTTCCGGCTCTCCGAGACCGGCGAGCGGCAGGCTGAGCTCGCCGCGAAAGCGCTGGACGGCCGGGACGTCCGAGTCCTGCTGACATCGCCGCTCGAACGCGCCCGGCAGACCGCCGACCCGGTCGCCCGGATCCTCGGGCTCGACGCGCGCGACGACCGCCGGCTCATCGAGAGCGCCAGCCACTTCGAGGGTCGCACCGTCGACGGGTGGCGGTCGTTCGCCGATCTCGACGCGCTGCGCTACCTGCGCAACCCGTTCGAGCCGTCGTGGGGCGAGCCGTACGTCGAGACCGCGCGCCGGATGCTGTCCGTCGTCACCGAGGTGCGCGACGAGGTGCGCGGGCACGAGGCCGTCCTCGTCACCCATCAGCTGCCGGTCTACGTGCTGCGCCGCCTCGTCGAAGGGCGGCCGCTGTACCACCGCCCGGACCGCAGGCAGTGCGGCCTCGCCAGCATCACGACGTTGACGTGGTACGACGCGCGGCTCGCGTCGGTGACGTATGCGCAGCCCGCGGGCGAGCTCTCG
The DNA here is from genome assembly GCA_967749945.1 of uncultured Frankiaceae bacterium. Classification (GTDB taxonomy): domain Bacteria; phylum Actinomycetota; class Actinomycetes; order BP-191; family BP-191; genus BP-191. Next base: position 8,852 of record CBQZLL010000106.1, on the reverse strand, counting down.
CGCGGCCCGTCAACTCCTGGGACTTAGCCCCCGACCTTGAGGCAGGACTTGCTGCCCGCGACATAGACCTTCTCACTGGTCGCCCGGTCGGCGACCTGCGTGTTGTAGCCGTAGGTGTCGGTGTTGACGAATGCGCCGAGCATCCGGCCGGCGTTGACCTGGATGTCCGTGATCTTCGCCTTCGGCTTGAACTTGCCGTAGTCGCTGAACGAGCCGATCGGGGTCGTCATCCGGACCTCGTTCTCGACGATCTTGTAGTTCGCCTCGCCGTCGCCCTGGATGATGCCGGTCTGCGGGTCGAAGTGGCCGTGCACCGCGGCCGTGCCGGTCGGCGCGAGGATGAAGGTGAACGCCACCGGGTGCTCGCCGCCCTGGCCGACGAACTGGATGGAGTAGACGCGGCCGCTCGGCGCGAGCGGGTCGGTGCCTTTGGGCGAGCCCGCGAGCCGGATCGCCGCGGTGATCCGCTTGTAGTCCGAGGAGATGTCGGCGCTGAGCACGTCGAGCGTGTCGTCCGGGACCGGCGACGCGTCGCCCTTGGCGTCGGTGACGAGCTTGCAGACGGGCTTCTTGGCCGCGGCGTGCGCGGGCGCGGGAACGAGGGGCAGCGCGAGTAGCGCGACGAGAACGGGGCGGAGCGTCACGGTGGCATCCCCTTCGCGGGCCGTGGTTCTACCCGCGAAAATTCTCCGTGACGGGCTCAGACTCCTGCCGGCACCCGCTCCGGCGCGCCCTGTGGCTGCGGGACGCGGTTGAGCTCGTAGCGCACCAGCGCCGCGAGGTGGGAGACGAACAGCAGCAGGAACAGGCCGATCGAGTAGTACGTCGGCGTTGCGAGCGAGCCACCCACGAGGAACAGCTTCACCGTCTTCGGCTTGATCCGCTGGATGAGTGCCTTGGTCTGCTCGGTGTCGGTCGCGTTCGGCGTAGCCGGACCGAACGTCACCTCCGCGTACTTGAACGTGCCGCCGTCCTTGGCGAGCTTCGTCTGGGTGACCGCGACGACGGTCGGGATCGAGATGTCACCGGCGCCGACGCCGAGGTCGACCGCGTACTCCTCGGGCACGACCTCGCCCGCGGCGGTCTCCGCCGCGGCCTTGTCGCCCTGGGCGGTCTCGTCCTTGACGCTGTCGTCAATGGTGAAGAACTCCGAGCCCGGCTTCTTCTCGAACTCGGCGAACGTCGCCGCGGCCTTCGGGTTCTCGTCCGGGTCGGCGATGACCCAGTGCGGTTCCTCGCCCTGCGGGCCGTAGTACTGCGGGGTCGAGCGCGGGATGTCGAGCGGGCCGAGCTTGAAGCCGGGCACACCGGTGAGCCAGATCAGCGACAGGACCAGCCAGCAGCCCCAGAACGCCACCGACGAGATGAGGTACGCCTGCTTCGGCCCGAAGCTCGACTGGAGCAGCATCCACACGCCGCCGCAGAGGGCCCCGAACATGAGGATCACGCCGAAGACGGCGCGGAACCCCTTGGTCTTGTGCTCCTCCTGCGCCAGCTGCAGCGCGGCACGACCCAGCGGGTGGCTGGCGAGGGCGTACATCGTCGGCACGTCGGGCCTTCCGGAAGCTAGTGGGCGGCGGCGAAGGTGATCAGGCGGGAGAACGGTCCTGGCGCGGTGCCCAGCGCGATCGAGTCGGCGACGTCCTTGGGCAGGCCCGTCTGGATCGAGATGAGGAAGCTCACGACGTCCTCGATCTGCTGGTCGTTCATCGGGCCGCCGTAGCCGAGGCCCCAGGTGGGCATCGGCGTGCCGGGGCGACCCTGCGCGATCGTCTGGTACACGAACCGGTACGCGTCCCGCGGGGTCTTCTTCGCGTCGACGATCTGCCGCTTGAACACCTCGTCGAGACTTGGCGCCGGGTAGTCGACCGCGGGGCTGTCGGCGCTGGCCCTGAACTGCGGCACGATGCCGCCCCCGGCATACGTCCCGTGGCAGCGCGCGCACCCGGCCTGGAAGCCGTGGGCGCCGGGCTTCGCCTGGGCGAAGATCCGGGCGCCGCGAATGATCGACTCCTCGCGCTGGCGCAACGCGGCGTCGTTCGACCGCTGGTTCTCGAAGAACACGAAGTAGAGCGGCAGGAACAATGCCAGGAAGACGAGGCTCAGCGTGCCCCAGCCCTGCCACCGTTCGAGGACGTTGGTCTCGAGCTCGTCGTCGGACGGGGCGGGCCGGAACCCGACGGGAACGGAGAGCGGCTTGCGGCGCCGGGCGACCGCGCCGGTGCGCGGGTCGCGCGGGGTGACGTCGCTCATCGTCTGCGTCTGCTCTCTTTCTCCGGCGCGGGCGTCAGCCCGTGCAGTGCGCGCCTTCGGGGTTCTGGTGGATGGTGTCGGTGCCGCGCGGCGGCCCGGGTTTCGCGTCGGCGGTGTCGACGACGACGTTGCTGCCGTCGACGATGATCGGGAAGTGCTGGAGGCCGGTCGGTGCCGGGCCGAACTCGTACTCGCCGGCCTTGTTGTACCGGGAGCCGTGGCACGGGCACTCGAACCAGCCGCTCGACTCGCACTGCGGGACGCGGCAGCCGAGGTGCGCGCACTTCTGGTAGACGGCGAGCAGCCCGGAGTTCGCGACGCCCTTGTAGATGGCCTCCGTGCCCGCGACGGGCGTGTACAGGATCAGGTAGGTGCGCGCCTCCGCGTAGTACTTCCAGCCGTGCGGGATGGCTGCCAGCTCGGCCTTGAGGTCGTCGACCTTGCCCAAGTCGATCTTGGCACCGAAGCCGCCGCGGAGGCTGGGCCAGAGCATGCCGAGGCTCGCGGCGGTGAACCCGCCGAGCCCCACCAGGGTGCTTCCGAGCATGCTGGCCCGGAAGAAGTCCCGGCGGGACATGCCCCGCTTCTTCGCCATCGTGCGCGCCTTCCCTAGAACTCGAAGAACATGCCCTTTTGCCACGGGAACACGAAGTTGTATCCGGGCCCGCGGAAGAGGGAGCCGATCGTCGACAGGATCGCCGAGAACATCATGAAGAACGTGAAGAGCATGATCGAGAACCTACGGTTCTGCGGCCGCACGGACGGGTTCTTGTCGATGTACGGGTACGCCATGAGGATCCCGAGCCCGATGCCCGGGATGAGCACGCCCGCGATCATCGGGTGGAAGTAGCGCAGCAGCTCCTGCAGGCCGAGGAAGTACCACGGCGCCTTGGAGGGGTTCGGGGTGAGGTTGACGTTCGCGAGCTCGCGCAGCGGCGCGTCGACGAACGTCGAGAACACCGTGAGGAACACGGTGATGACGAGCAGCGCCACGAACTCCTCGAGCAGCAGGTGCGGCCACACGTTGACCTTGTCGTCCTGCGTCCGCTCCACCCGCTGAATCCCCTCGGGCGGAACCATCGCGAGCAACCGGTGCGTCATGTCCCCCGACAACCCCCGCCCCCCGACACCCTTGCCTGCGGTAGCGGCGGCCACCCGCGCCGCACGCTCCGCGGGCGAAAGAGGGGTGGTGCGGGTGAGGGTCGCAGTCGCGGCGGGGGCGGGCTGAGAGGCAGCGGCAGCAGGAGAGGGAGCGGAGGCGGCGGCGACCGCGGAGTCCGGCGCCGTAAAAGCCGCCGCCGGCGCCGCAGGCGCCTCCTCCTGCGGCCCAGGCGCCGGAACCGCGGCCGCAGCCGCCGCAGCGGCCGGGGAGGGCACACCCGCAGCCTTACGAGCCTTCTTCACCGCAGCGGACTTCGCCTTGGCGCGCGCGACCCGATCGGGGTCACCCGCGGCAATCGCGGCAGCGTAGACCTCAGGATCGGGAGTGATCTCTTCGCTCATGAAAACAGACTCCCTACAGAGGCCCGGAGATCCCGCCGTCCTTGCGGATCCGCCAGAAGTGCACGGCCATGAAGATGACCGCGACGAACGGCAGCGCGAGGACGTGGAGGACGTACCAACGGAGGAGGGTCGGTGGTCCGATCTCGACGCCTCCGAGGAGGACGAAGCGGACCTCCTTACCGAACACGGGGGTGTACCCCATCATCTGCGTGCCGACGGCGACGGCCCAGATGGCGAGCTGGTCCCACGGGAGCAGGTAGCCGGTGAACGACAGCAGCAGGGTCAGCAGCAGCAGGATGACGCCGACCACCCAGTTGAACTCGCGGGGTGCCTTGTACGCGCCGTGGTAGAAGACCCGCGCCATGTGTAAGAAGACCGTGAAGACCATGGCGTGCGCGGCCCACCGGTGCATGTTGCGGACGAGCTGACCGAACGCGATGCCGGAGGAGAGGCTCTGGATGTCGCGGTACGCGAGCTCCTGGTTGAAGCCCGCGGACGGCCGGTAGAAGAACATCAGGTAGATGCCGGTGACCGTCAGCAGGATGAAGAGGAAGAACGAGAGCCCGCCGAGGCAGTACGTGTAGGTGAGCTTGAGGCCGTGGCGCTTCAGCTTCACCGGGTGCAGGTGGTAGAGGACGTTGTTCATCGTCGCGAGCGCGCGGTCGCGGGAGGTGTCGCGGTAGCCGGGGCGGTAGATCGAACCAGGGCGGAAGATGGACTTCCAGACCTGACCCTCGCGCGGATCCTTGGGCTTGACCATCTCCTCGAGATGACCGCGGATCTCCGCGCGTCGCCCGTCCTTGTCGGCCACGGTCGTTTCGTTCCTCTCCTTGCGCTTCTGGCCGGTCACCCGGACTCGTCCCTGTCCTAGTGCTTCTTGGCGGCTTCGCCGATCTTCGAGTAGAACAGCGCGCCCGTCGGGCAGCGGTCGACGCAGATGCCGCAGCGGGTGCACTCGTTGTCGTCGATGATGAACACGGCGCCGGCCGACTCGGCGAGCGTCTTGATCTCGGGGTTGTCGGCCCCCTGCACGATGTCCGGCGACATCATGAAGATGCACTCCCACGGGCAGACGTCCTCGCACGCGCGGCAGAGGATGCAGAGCTCGGGGGACAGGGCGATGTGCCGCTTCGGCTTGACGCGTTCCTGCAGCCAGTTGGGGTCGACGGTGCCGAGCACGTAGTCGTCGTAGATCTCGACGCGTTTGTCGGTCATGTCCGTGCTCCCGTCAGCGGTAGCCGCCGGCGTCGCGCTTCGGCTCGTCGGCATCGGCGTTCACAGGGTGCAGCCGCTGCCAGAGAGCGAAGGCGACGAAGGTGACGGGGGTGATCGCGCCGTAGTAGGCGACGACGATGAGGTCGCGGAGGCGCGGGCCGAGGCCGAGGATGCCGAACGTCTTCGGGGCGAGGACCCACGTCCAGTTGTTCGACCAGGTGAGGAACGCCGACGGCACGGCCGCGAAGAAGACCATGAACAGCATGGTCAGCACGAGGGAGCCCACGCTGACACGCAGCCACTGCGAGCGCTGCATCAGGCCACCCATGCGACCCCTTCCTCGTCTCGGATGCCGGCGTGAGGGACGTGGCGGAGCGCGTGGCTCCGGCCGGAGCGATACTACGTCCCACGGCTTCGCGCCCGCGAATCTGCGGCGAGGTCGCGCGCCGCGCGTCGCGGCGTGGCCCCGTCCCCGTCGAAAGGCGCCTCACCGATGGCCGTTCGTGCGTGCGCCCGCGGGTTCGCGGCGTTGCTCGCGGCGACGGCGCTCGCGGGGTGTGTCGGCGGGTCCTCGGCGGTCAGCACCGACTCCGGGACAGAACGGTTCGTCTCGGGTGACGGCGTGGCGACGTTCGTGTCGCCGAGCCACCGGAAGGCGGGCCCGGCACTGTCCGGGACGACCCTGGACGGCGCCGCGCTCGACGTCGCGTCGTTCCGCGGCGGGCCCGTCGTCGTCAACGTCTGGGGCTCGTGGTGCGCGCCCTGCAAGGCCGAGCAGCCCGCGCTGGAACGCGTCGCCACCGCGACCCGTTCCCGTGGCGTGCGCTTCGTCGGGATCAACGTGCGCGACCCGAGCCGGACGCCCGCGTTGCGGCACGTCGAGCGGTTCGCGGTGACGTATCCGAGCATCTACGACCCGTCGTCGCGGCTGCTCACCCGGTTCGCGATCCCGGCGAAGACGATCCCGACGACGTACGTCCTCGACCGTCTCGGCCGGATCGCCGTCTACGTGTACGGCCCGATCGACGAGCCGGGCCTGACGACGCTGCTCGACCGCGTGATCGCGGACCCCGCGTGATCGCCAATCCCCACGCCGCCGCTCGCTGCGCTCGCGCCGCCGCGGGGGCCCCGACATGACGGCGATGGGGGGGATCCAGGACACCGTGCTCTCCGGGTCGTTGCTCCTCGCGTTGCCGATCGCGGTGCTCGCCGGGCTGATCTCGTTCCTCTCGCCATGCGTGCTGCCGCTCGTCCCCGGCTACCTCTCGTACATCACCGGGCTCACCGGCGCGGACCTCACCGAGGCCGAGGAGGGTGGCGGCAAGCAGCGGGGCCGGGTGCTGCTCGGCGCGCTGCTGTTCGTACTCGGGTTCTCGGTGGTGTTCGTCTCCCTGGGCGCGGCGTTCGGCGGGGCGGGGCGGGTGTTCAGCGACCACGCGACGGTCATCACCCGCGTCCTCGGCGGCGTGACGATCGTGCTCGGGCTCGCGTTCATGGGCGTGCTGTCGCGGGTCACGTTCTTCTCCCGCGAGTTCACGCTGCACCTTGTCCCGTCGACCGGGCTGGCCGGCGCGCCGCTGCTCGGCGTGCTGTTCGGCGTCGGCTGGACGCCGTGCGCCGGGCCGACGCTGACGGCGGTGAACTCGCTCGCGTACTCGACGGGGACGGCCGGGCGCGGGGCGCTGCTGTCGTTCGCGTACTGCATCGGGCTCGGGCTGCCTTTCGTCGTGGCGGGGCTGGCGTTCGAACGGTCGATGTCGGCGTTCGCCGTCGTGAAGCGGCACTACGCGCTGGTCACCCGGCTCGGGGGCGCGTTCCTCGTCGTCATCGGCGTGCTGCTCGTGACCGGGCAGTGGGACCGGCTCGTCGCGCGGCTGCAGGTCTGGATCGGCTCGTTCAACACCGCGCTATGACCGCTATCGCCGAGCTCTCGACGAGCCCCGAGGACCGGCCCGCGCCGAGCCCCCGCGCCCACCTGCGCCGCGCCTGGCGGCGGCTCGTGTCGATGCGGACGGCGTTGCTGCTGCTGTTCCTGCTCGCGCTCGCCGCGGTCCCCGGGTCGCTGCTGCCGCAACGCGGTCTCAACCCGGCGGGCGTCGACCGGTACTTCGCCGCGCACCCGTCGCTCGCCCCGGCGCTGGACCGGCTGTGGCTGTTCGACGTGTACGGCGCGCCGTGGTTCGCCGCGATCTACCTCGCGTTGATGGTGTCGCTGGTCGGCTGCCTGCTGCCGCGGATCCGGCTGCACGCGCGGGCACTGCGGACGCCGCCTCCCGCGCCGCCCAGGCACCTCTCGCGGCTCCCGGCGTACACGTCCTGGACGACCACCGCGACGCCCGACGTCGTCGAGGCCGCGGCGTGGAAAGCGTTGCGGCGCTGGCGAGTCCGGCCGGGCCTGGCGGCCGAGCGGGGCTACGCCCGGGAGACCGGCAACCTCGTCTTCCACGTCGCGTTGCTCGCGTTGCTCGCCGGCATCGGGATGGGCGCGGCCTTCGGCTACAAGGGCGCGGCGCTCGTCGTCGAGGGCGACACGTTCGTCAACACGCCGGCGGCGTACGACGAACTGCGGCCGGGACGCCTCAACTCGGTCGACTCGCTGCCGCCGTTCGAGGTGACACTCGACGATTTCCGCGCGACGTACCTGCCGAACGGCCAGCCGAAGTCGTTCGCCGCCGACATCCGCTGGCGACCGCGCGAGGGCACGGCCGAACGCACGCGCACCGTGAAGGTCAACGAGCCGCTCACCGTCGGCGGCGCGCGCGTCTACCTGCTCGACCACGGCTACGCGCTGCACTTCACCGCGAAGCTGCCGGACGGCACCGTCATCTACGACCAGTGGCAGCCGTTCCTGCCCGAGCGCGGCGACCCGAACCTCGCGTCGGACGGCGCGCTGAAGATCACCGACATCGGCGGCGGGCTCCCCGACATCGGCGTGCGCGGCTTGTTCGCGCCGACGCTCGCGGTCGCGGGTGGGTACGCGTACTCGCGCTATCCCGACGCGCAGCTCCCGGCGTTCGCGTACGAGGTGTGGGGCGGCGACCTCGGTCTCGACAGCGGCGTCCCGCAGAACGTCTACGACATCGACACCACGAAGATGACGCGCACGTCGACGGGCGTGCTGTTCGTCGGGCAGACCGTCGGGCACCTGCCCGGCGGGGCGACGCTGACGTTCGACGGGGTCAAGGACTTCGCGGTGTTCCAGGTCACCGACGACCCGGGGAAGCGGGTCGTCCTCGTCGCGTCGGTGCTCGCGTTGCTCGGGCTGATCCTGTCGCTGCGGGTGCGGCGGCGGCGGGTCTGGGTGCGCGCGACCCCGGGCGAGGCCGGTACCCTCGTCGAGGTCGGCGGCCTGGCGCGGCAGGATCCCGAGGGGTTCGCGCCCGAGCACGCGTCGATCGTGTCGGCGATCGCGGCCGTCGCACCGCCCGTCGCGGAGGAGAGGTAGTGGTCGACCAAGGCTTGGCGCACACCAGCGACTGGCTGCTGTTCTGGGCCGTGGTCGCGTACGTGGTCGCGATGGTCGGCTACTTCGTGGAGTTCGCGTTCGGCCGTGGTGTGAAGCCGATCGCGGGCGGCGCCGTCGACACCGTGCCGGTCGCGGTGTCGCGGCGGCTGGAGCGTTCGCGCGAGTCGCGCGGGCTCCCCGCGGTCGCCGGTGCCGTCGCGGTCGGGCTGACCATCGTCGGATGGGCGCTGCACAACGGCTCCGTCGTCACCCGCGGGCTCGCGGCGCACCGCGTGCCGTGGGGCAACATGTACGAGTTCTCCTCGATGGTCTGCTTGATCGCGGTGACGTCGTACCTGTGGCTGCTGACCAGGCAGCGCGTCCGCTACCTCGGCGGCGTCGTCATGCTGCCGGTCGTCCTCTACCTCGGGCTCGC
>CBQZLL010000105.1:0-9737 GCA_967749945.1 uncultured Frankiaceae bacterium | reverse complement strand
AGGAGCACGGCCTCTCGGACGACGAGGCGCTGACGACCGGGATGAAGGAGAAGTCGGCCGAGTTCGTCGAGCTCGGCGCGAACGTCTACGTCGCCGAGTGAGGGCTACTCGTCCCCGACCGGCTCGGCGTCGTCGGCGACCGCGTCGTCCGTGCGGGCCTCGTCGTCGAGGGCATCGGGGACGTCGGGGACGGTCTTGACCTTCTTCGGCTTCTGCGGCCCGGCGGCGAGGAACGCGATCACGACGGCGGCCGCGTAGACGGCGAACGTCAGCGCGTTGCGGTGCCGCAGGATCGACCACCACTTCGGCTCGATGTCGCCGAGCAGCTTCCAGAACTTCGAGTCGTACTTCGCGGCCACGTACGCCGCCTCGCCGACGACCGTGCCGCAGACGCAGGCGATCGCCGTGACGAGCCCGGCGATCAGGCGGACCACGATCGTCGTCCGCCCGGACACGGCTCGCATGACGTAGCCGACGAGCAGGCCGATGAGGACGGCGATGCCGATGTACTCGCGCTCGCGGATCGCGTAGACGCCGGCCCAGAGGGCGACGCCGCCGGCCGCGAGGGCGATCGACGCGAGGATCGCCAGCACGAGGCGCTTGGCTCCGGGGCCCGGCACGACGGGAGGCGGTTCGAGGCCGTCGAACGGCTCGTCGGCCATGCCGGATCCGATGCCCTCGTCGGCGAGGGGCTCGGGCTGAAGGTCGTCGTCGGACGTGTCCACGTTCGCTCCCGATTGTCTGGCTAGCGGGGCAGCGTACGCGATTCCCCCTCGCGGTCCAGTAGCCAGCGCTTCACGGGCAGCCCGCCGGCGTATCCGCCGAGCCCGCCGCCGACCCGCAGCACCCGGTGGCAGGGGACCACGATGCACAGCGGATTCGCCCCGAGGGCGCTCCCCGCGGCCCGGCTCGCGCGCGGGTTCCCGGCGGTCACCGCGACCTCCGAGTACGTCCGCCGCCCGCCGTACGGGATCGCCGCCGCGGCCTCCAGGACCCGCCGCTGGAAGTCGCTGCGGACCAGCGACCAGTCCAGGGGGAGGTCGAACGTGTGCCGCCGCCCGGCGAAGTAGTCGTCGAGCTCGCGCCGGACCTCGTCGGCGCGGCGCGGGGCTTCGAGCACCCGCGGCGAGACCCGCCGGGCGAGCTCGGCGAGCACGTCCTCGTAGTCGGCGAACGACACCCGCACCAGCCCGCGCTCGGTCACGCCGACCCAGAGCCGTCCGAACGGGGCGTCGACCGGTGCGACCGTGACGTCGGCGAGCGGCTCGGCCGCGGTGACGAAGCGGTCGAGGACCGCCTCGGGGAGTGCGCGGCCGGACCTCAGGATCGTCTGGACGTCTGCCATGTCTGCCTCAGTTTCGTGATGCCTTCGTGGACGTTGCGGCGGGCAGCCTCCGGGGAGGTGCCCATGACGGTCGCGATCTCGGCGTAGTCGAGGTCGGCGACGAAGCGGTGGACGACCGCGACGCGTTGCTTCTCGGGGAGTGCGCGGACGTCCGCCCAGAGCGCGGGCTCCGGGTCGGCCGGCGCGGCCACCGGCACCTCGGGCGGGGCGACGACGAGCGGCCGGCGTGACCGCGCGCGGTGCTCGTCGACGGCCTTGGACCGCGCGACGGTGAACAGCCAGCCGCGCAGGTTGGTCGTGTCCGCCGGGGGCCAGCCGCGCAGCACCGCGAGCCAGGTCTCCTGGAAGCAGTCCTCCGCGTCCTGCGGCCCGACGGTCGCGACGAGCAGCCGCCACACCGCGTCGCGGTGCTCGGTGAAGAACGTCTGGAACGGCGGCGACCCCACGGGTCCTAGAACGTACGCCGCGTCCCGCGCGTGAGGTTGTGGCCCAACCCGAATGGGCCGGATGGCGTATGTCCGTGCCGCGCGGGGGCTCGGACACTGGTCGAGAGCACAGGGGGAAGTGCGGTCGGCTGCGACGGCGCCGGTGCTGGCCCTACCGGCGCCGTTCGCTCACCCGCCCGGTACGGTCCCTCCATGCGGCGGCACGAGCGGTTCCTCGCGTACGGGGTCGGCGGCTGGGTGTTCGAGGTGCTGTTCACCGGGCTGAAGGGTCCGGTGCGCGACCGCGACCGGCGCCTCGCGGCGCACACGTACCTCTGGATGTTCCCGATCTACGGCTCGGCGGCATTCTTCTTCGAGCCCGCGCACGACGCGTTGCGCGCCCGGCCGTGGTGGCAGCGCGGACTCGCGTACACGGCGGGCTTCTTCGCGGTCGAGGCGGCGAGCGGCGCGGCGATCGCGCGGCTCACCGGTGAGGTGCCGTGGGACTACGCCCGCCCGCGCGGCACCCGCCCCGCTCCCAAGCACTGGCGCGGGCTGGTGCGCCCCGCGTACGCGCCGGTCTGGTTCGCCGCCGGACTCGCCGCGGAACGTCTCCACGACCGGCTTGTCGATCCGGGCCGGCGCCGTTCGTCGTAGAGGTGGAACGACACCCAACGAAGGAGAGCGACATGCACTACTTGCTGGCGATCTACGGCACCGACGACGGGTCGGGCGAGGACACGGGCGCCGAGTACGGCGCGTACACCCAGGAGCTCGCCCAGTCCGGCAAGCTGCTCGGCGGAGAAGAGCTTGCCGACCCCGAGACCGGCACGCTGGTCCGGGTGCGCGACGGCGAGCGGCTGGTCACCGACGGGCCGTACTCGGAGACCAAGGAGCACCTCGGCGGCTTCTACCTGATCGAGGCGGCCGACCTGGACGAGGCGATCGCGTGGGGTGCGAAGATCCCCGGCGCGCGGAACGGCGTCATCGAAGTACGCGCCTGCGTGGACCACTCGGCGGACCACTGACCGAGCCTGTCCGCGACGCGGTCGTCGCGGCGTTCCGCGCCGAGTCGCCGCGCATCGTCGGCGCGCTGACGCGGCTCCTCGGCGACCTGACCCTCGCCGAGGACGCCGCGAGCGACGCGTTCGCCGTCGCGCTGGAACGCTGGCCGCGCGACGGCGTCCCCGCCAACCCGGGTGCCTGGCTGATGACGACCGCGCGGCACCGCGCCGTCGACGCGCTGCGCCGCGAACGCGTCCTCGCCGCGAAGCGCGAGGCGCTGCTGCGGCTGTCGGCGTTCGACGAGCCGGGGCCCGAGACGCGCGACGAGCCGGCCGTCCCCGACGACCGGCTCGCTCTCGTCTTTACCTGCTGCCACCCGGCGCTCGCCGCCGAGGCGCGGGTCGCCTTGACGCTACGGATGGTCGGGGGGCTGACGACCGAGGAGATCGCGCGGCTGTTCCTCGTGCCGGTGCCGACGATGGCCGCGCGGATCACCCGGGCGAAGAAGAAGATCAAGGTCGCCGGGATCCCGTTTCGCGTACCGGACGACGACGAGCTGCCCGACCGCGTCGACGGCGTGCTCGCCGTCCTCTACCTGATGTTCACCGAGGGGTACGCCGCGACGCCGGTCCGCGCGGATCTCTGCGCCGAGGCGATCCGGCTTGCCCGCGTGCTCGTGGCGTTGATGCCGGACGAGCCCGAGGTCGCGGGGCTGCTCGCGCTGATGCTGCTGCAGCACTCGCGGCACCGCGCCCGGGTGTCCGTCGCCGGAGACCTGGTGCTGTTGCGCGACCAGGACCGGTCCCTGTGGGACGCGGCGCTGCGCGCGGAGGGCGCCGCGATCGTCGAGGCGGCGTTGCGGCGCGGCCGGGTCGGGGCGTACCAGGTGCAGGCCGCGATCGCGGGGGTGCACGCCGCCGCGCCGACGTACGCCGACACCGACTGGCCGGAGATCGCCGCGCTCTACCGGACGCTGACTGCCCTCGACCCGTCGCCCGTGGTGGCCCTGAACGCCGCCGTCGCCGAGGCCGAGTGCGGCCGGGTGCTCGATGCGCTGGCGACGGTCGACGCGCTTGCCGAACGGCTGGCGTCGTACCACCTGCTCCACTCGACCCGCGCGGACCTGCTCGCCCGGCTCGGCCGCCGCGACGAGGCGCGCGCGGCGTACGCCCGCGCGTTGCACCTGGCGACCGATCCCGCGGATAGGCGTTTCCTGGCCAATCGACTCGATCAGTCGTAACGCGACCGGACCCTCCTGGACGGTGCATCGTCTCGTCGGCACACTGATCGCCGCCACGAACCACGGGGGAACGGGGATCAGTCGATGCACATGGTGCTGGCGCCTGGCGAGGTCTTCGAGCACCGCCATTCCGGCGATTCCACGACGACGCTGCTGGATGGGAGCGTCGATCTGATCGTCGGTGACACGCGGACGGCATTGGTTGTCGACGTGGCGACTCCGATCCCGGCGCACGTCAGTCATCAGTTGATCAACACGGGACTCGTTCCCGCCACGCTGAAGTGCGTGCACGAGGTCCGTGATCCGCCTCCCTGACGGAGGCGTCTTCGGGCCAGGAGACAGAACGGGCATTGACGTATATAACGGACAGGACCATACTGCCGGGCACTCGCCCGCAGGCGGGCGAACGGGGGTACGCCATGTGGATGTTGATGTCGCCGGGCGAGGTCTTTCAGCACTCGCACAACGATGCGTCGATCACTATGCTGCAAGAAGGCGTCGTCGAACTCGAGGTCGCGGGTTCGCGGACGCCGCTTGTCCAGGGAATGCCGACCCCCGTGGATGCGAATATGCCACACCGATTGATCAATGTCGGGCCAGGTCTCGCGATCGTCAAGTGTGTGCATGTGAAGGCTGACCCGCCGCCATTCGCCGGCTGAGGAGGTCGTAATGGATTCCCGAATCGTTGAGGGGCAAGACCGGGTCCGGCGCGGCCGGTGGCCGGTCGTCTATATGCTCGAGGTCCTGCTCGTCGCGTCGAGCGCTGCTCTTGTCGTCGAGATAGTGAATGCCAAAGACTCGACCCCATGGAATCTCGACCTCGCCGGTCCGACGGTGTCTGTGCTGGTGGCGAGTCTCGTAACGCTCGTTGCCAGAGACCAGTACGCTCGATCGGTGCGCCCCTTGTTGCGCTACGAGTCCGACTGGGTAACCCTGTCGGAGTACGAGCTCCTCGATGGTGGCCCATATCGGCAGGTGCGAATTCAGAACGTTGGTCCTGGTGCCGCGCTGGTCAAGCGGGTGTCCTGGATGATCGAGCTGGCTTCGTCGCGGCAGCACCTCGAATTCGAGGACCTCATCACCGTTCGCGATGCGCTGGCTCGGATCGATCTCCGCGAGGCCCGGGACTATTATCTGCTCAACTTCTCGTCGGGTACGGCGCTGCCATCAACCGATGACCAGTTGTATTTCGAGTGTACGGAGGCGGCCGTCAAGGCGTTCTCGAAGTTCGTTGTCGTGCTTGAGTTCGAGTCGCTGGTTGGCGACCGGTTCGTACGGTACGTGTCGCTTCTGCCGCACGTCGGCGCCTCGTCGGCCGCGCTGAAGGAGTCGCCGGGCAGCGCGACGGTGTGATCCCGGCGTAGGCTTGGCCGAACGACGTTCGGTAACCCCTGCGCTGGAGGTCCGCTATGTCCGTCATCGCCATCCCCGACGAGTACACCGCGCTCACCGGCGCGCTGCGCGACTTCGTCGCCCGCGAGGTCCAGCCGATCGAGGACGCGCACGCGCAGGAGCTCCAGCAGACCGGGCACATCGCGGACGCCGTGGAGATCCGCCGCGGGCTGCGCAAGAAGAGCGCGGCGGCCGGGTTCTACACGCTGTTCATGCCGGAGGACGCGGGCGGCGGTGGCGTCGGCTACCTCGGCATGGCGCTCGCGTACGAGGCCATGGCGGAGACGGGCTCGTACCTCGCCAACGGCGGCGGCGTGCTCCCCGGCGTCGAGGGCCCGACCCCGGTGCTGCTCGACTGCAACGACGACCAGCGCGCCCGCTATCTCGAGCCGACGATGCGCGCCGAGCGCGAGGCGGCGTTCGCCCTGACCGAGCCCGAGGCTGGCTCCGACGCGACCAAGATCAAGACCCGGGCGATCCGCAACGGCGACACGTACGTCGTCAACGGCCGCAAGCACTTCATCACGCACGGCGCGTACGCCGACTACGTCCTGCTGTTCGCCGTCACCGACCCCGAGAAGGGCGCGCAGGGCGGCATCACCTGCTTCCTCGTCGACACGGACACGCCTGGGTTCAGCGTCGCGCGCAAGCAGCAGACGATGTACGACGACCACCAGGCCGAGCTCGTCTTCGAGGACATGGAGGTCGGCACGCAGCAGGTCCTCGGGCAGGAGGGGTACGGCTTCTACTCCGCGATGAAGTGGATCAACGGCGGCCGCATCCAGATCGCCGCGAGCGCGGTCGGCATCGCGCAGCACCTGTACGACCGGATGCTCGACTACGCCAAGCAGCGCGAGGCGTTCGGCAAGCCGATCGGCAAGAACCAGTACGTGCAGGGTCACATCGTCGACTCGCTCTGCGAGCTCGAACAGGCCCGGTTGCTCACCTACGCTGCCGCCGACGCGATCGACAACGGCGGCGACGGCCGGCTCTGGGCGGCCAAGGCCAAGTACGTCGCGTCCGAGATGGTCGGCCGGGTCGCCGACCGCGCCATCCAGGTGTACGGCGGCAACGGCTACATGACCGAGATGGGCATCGAGCGCTACGCCCGCCTGGTCCGCGCGATGCGCCTGTACGAGGGCACGTCCGAGATCCTCAAGACCAACATCGCCAGGGGCCTCGGCCTCTAGCTCAGCTCACACCGTTGTGTGCGGGATCCGACCGGCTAGAGCCGCCAAATCCCGCACACAACGCAGTCGGCCGGGGTGAACGCCGGCCCGACGTCACCACGGCTGCTTGTGCCCGCGCGCAAACGACGTGACGCTTCTCGCGTGGCGCGACGGACGACGCGGGTGGTGGCCTGGGGCGCCGCGCTCGCGACCGTCTACGTCGCCGCGACGGCGCTCGCCGAGCCGACCTCCCAGGTACGGTCGGCCCCGGGGACCAACCTCGTCATCCAGACCACCGCCGGCCTCGTCGCGGTCCTCGTGGCGGTCATCGCGTTCGGCCGGTTCCGGCACCGGCGCAAGGCGGCCGACCTGCTGCTCGTCCTCGGCCTGGCCCAGCTCGCCGCGGCCAACCTCCTGTTCACGACGTTGCCGCTCGCGTCCCGCGCATCCGAGGTCCCGAGCCGCACGGTCTGGGCCGGCACGCTGACGCGGCTTGCGGGCTCGCTGCTCGTCGCGGTCGCCGCCCATCTCCGGCTCCGCGACGTCGACCCGGCCGACCGCGCGTACGCCGACGAGGCGACGGTCGCCATCGTCACGGCCGCGCTCATCGGCGTCTCCGCGGCCGCCGCGTCACGGCTCCCGACCGTCGCCGTGACCACCATCGACCCCGCCCGGCGGCTCTGGGACACGGCGCCGGGCGTCGCGGCCCTGACCGGTCTCGCCGCACTCGCCTGCGTGGTCGCCGCGGTGGGGTTCGTCCGCGGCGGCGACCGGGAGCCGGGCGACGCGCTGCTCGGCTGGCTCGCCGTCGCGTTCGTCGCCTCCGCAGGCACGAGCGCGGTCACCGCGGGCTCGTTCCTGTCGACCTACTCGTCGTACGTCTCGAGCGCCGACCTGCTCAAGCTCGCGTCGTACCTCGTCCTGCTCGGTGGTGTGGTGCGCGAGATCCTCGGCTACTGGCACGACCGCGCGACGATCGCGGTCGCCGACGAACGCCGCCGGATCGCCCGCGACCTGCACGACGGGCTCGCCCAGGAGCTCGCGTTCGTCGTGACGCGGACGCGGACGCTCGCGCGCCGGCACGGCGACGACGACATCTGGGTGGTCTGCTCCGCCGCCGAGCGCGCGCTCGACGAGTCGCGCCGCGCCATCGCCGCGTTGACGAGCACGACCGACGAGGCGCTCGACGTCGCGCTGGCACAGACCGCCGAGGAGGTCGCCGGACGGCTCGGCACCGCGGTGACGCTCGAGCTCGACACGACGGTCTCGGTGCCCGGCGAGACGAAGGAGGCGTTGCTGCGCATCACCCGCGAGGCCATCACGAACGCCGCCCGCCACGGCGAGGCGACCCGCGTACACGTCCGGTTGTTCCGCGAGGGCGGCGTACGACTGCGGGTCAGCGACAACGGCCGCGGCTTCGACACAGGCCGGACTCCTGACAACCCGGGGAAGCTCGGCCTCACGAGCATGCGCGAACGCGCGGAGGCGATGGGTGGCGGCCTCACCGTCTCCTCGCGCCGCCCCGGCGGCACCGACGTCGAGATCCTGCTCCCGTGAGCGACGACATCACGGTTCTCGTCGCGGACGACCACCCGCCCACGCGGCTCGGCATCAGGCTCGCATTGGAGGGCAACGGCTTCGCGGTCGTCGGCGAGGCGGCGACCGCCGCGGCCGCGGTCGCCATGGCGCGCAACCTCTCGCCGCGGGTCTGCCTGCTCGACGTGCACATGCCCGGCAACGGCATCACCGCCGCGCGGACCATCGCGAAGTCGAACACGTCGACGACGATCGTCATGCTCACGGTGTCGCGCGACGACGCGGACCTGTTCGACGCGGTTCGGGCCGGCGCGTCCGGCTACCTGCTCAAGGACATCGACCCCGACCGGCTGCCCCACGCGCTGCGCGGCGTCCTCGACGGCGAGGCGGCGCTGCCGCGGGCCCTCGTACTACGGCTGATGGCCGAGTTCCGCGGCCGCGACGAACGCCGCGTCGGCCGCGGGCGCGCGGCGCGCCTGACCAGCCGCGAGTGG
Organism: uncultured Frankiaceae bacterium; assembly: GCA_967749945.1. Lineage (GTDB taxonomy): Bacteria > Actinomycetota > Actinomycetes > BP-191 > BP-191 > BP-191. The sequence continues at coordinate 1,131 of CBQZLL010000105.1, read as the reverse complement.
GAGGTACTCGACCTGCTCGCGCGCGGGCTGTCGACCGGTGAGATCGCCGAGCAGCTCTTCGTCTCGGCGGTGACGGTTCGGACGCACGTATCGGCGATCCTTCGCAAGCTGCACGTCCCCGACCGCGCGAGCGCCATCCGGGTGTTCCGCGAGAGTCGTTAGGACGAACGGCCCAGAACTTTGGGTGACTGGGGGCCGCGACTCGTCCTCCGGTGTCCCGGTACGTGGCCCGCAACCGTCGCGATCCGTAACGGCCTAATGGACCTTCGTGTCTGGACCAGGCAATCCGGGCCGGTCAAGGGTTGGGCGGGACCGCTCGATACAGCAGGTGACCACCCTGCGAAAGGGCAAACCCGCCGGAAGGCGGCGACGCAAAGCCACGGGCCCGGAACGGGCAGCCGGGCCGCCACCTACCAGTGGCAGAAGCTCGTCGGCGCGACGTGGACGGACATCGCCACGGCGACCTCGCCGACCCTGACCTACTCGGCGTTCGAGACCGACGGAACGCTGTCCGCGACGACGTTCACGATGGGCGGGGACTCGTACAGCGGCAAGCTCTGGACGGTCCAGCTCCGGCTGCACGTCACGCGCTCGCTCAACGGCGCGACCTGCACCGCGAACTCGTCGTCGGTGACCGTCAAGAAGGTCACCGCCGTCGACCCCTAACCCCAGTCGGTACTACGAGGGCCGGCGCCACGCCACCCGGAATCGGCGTCGGCCCTCCTGGTCGGGATAGTCCTCGAACGACACCGTCTCCAGCCCGAGTTGCGCGACCGGCGACAGCTCGCGCTTCGTCAGCGGCCACGGCAGCGCGGACTCCTCGTCGTCCTCGTCGCGCCCGCGGGCGATGACGAGCAGCGTCCCGCCCGGCGCCACGAATACCGGCAACGCGAGCAGGGCCTCGCGACGCGCTTCGTCGCGGAGGACCTGGACCGTGTAGATCTCGACGACGAGATCGAACGCCCGCGCCCACTCGGTCGGCGCGTGAAGGAGGTCGGCGGTGACGTACGTGACCGGCGAGCCCGGGTGGATCGCCTGCGCCCAGGCGACCGCGCTCGGCGCGACGTCGAACGCCGTCACGTCGTAGCCGCGCCGGGCCAGCTCCTCCGCGTCGTGACCGAGGCCACAGCC
>CBQZLL010000104.1:0-9868 GCA_967749945.1 uncultured Frankiaceae bacterium | reverse complement strand
ACACCACACCCTCACCACCGCCATGGCTTGACAAGCCATAGAAGCGTCTTGGCGAGGTTCTGCACGTATACGGTGCAAACCATCGCCAAGATCACGAAATGAGGGCGCGGAGCACGCCGGGCTAGACCGGAGACACGCCCCGCTTGCGGGGCGGGCGGAGCACCCGCTTGCCCGCCGCCACGTCGAGCCCATGGCAGATGTGGCGGCGGGTGTCGGCGGGGTCGATGAGGTCGTCGACGAACGCCATCTTCGCCGCGAGGTACGGGTCGATGCTCTGCTTGATCCCCGCGACGAGCTGCTCGCGCAGCGCCTCCCGCGCGGCGTCGTCCGCTGCCGCCGCGAGCTGCTTGCGGAACAGGATGTTGACGGCACCCTCAGGCCCCATGACGGAGAACTCCGCGGTCGGCCACGCGACCAGGTGGTCGGACTCGTACGCGCGCCCGGCCATGACGAAGTAGCCCGCGCCGTACGCCTTGCGCAGCACCACGGTCACCTTCGGCACGGTGGCTTCGGAGACGTTGTAGAGCATCTTCGCGCCGTGCCTGATGATCCCGTCGTGCTCGACCTTCTTCCCGACGATGAACCCAGGCACGTCGACGAGGAACACCAACGGGATCTCGAACGCATCGCACAGGTTGACGAACCGCGCCGCCTTGTCAGCCGAGTGCAGGTCGAGCGCGCCACCCATGTGCATCGGCTGGGACGCAACGACTCCCGCCGTCCGGCCGCCGAACCGCGCGAACCCGGTGAGGATCGACTTCGCCCAGTCGGGCTTCATCGGGAAGAACGCGCCGTCGTCCGCCAGCACCGTGACGACGCGGCGCATGTCGTACGCCTGCCGGTTGTTGGCGGGGACGATGTCGTACAGCTCCTCGCACCGCCGGTCGACGGGATCGTCGGTCGCGCGCAGCGGCACGTCGTCGCCGTACTTCGACGGCATGTACGACAGGTAGTCGCGCACCATGGCGAGGCAGGCCGCGTCGTCCTTCGCCTCGCGGTCGGCGACCCCCGAGATCTTGTTGTGCACGGCGCTCCCGCCCATCTCCTCCTCGGTGACCTCCTCCCCCGTCGCCGCGCGGACGAGGTGGACTCCGGCGAGTGCCATCGACGAGGTGCCCTTGACCATCGGGACGAAGTCGCAGAGCGCCGGGATGTACGCGGTCCCCGCCGAGCAGGGGCCGAGCATCGCGGCGACCTGCGGTACCGCGCCGCTCATCGTCGTCAGCTCGCGGAACAGGTCACCCGCCCCGGCGAACGCCGCGCCCACCGTCTCGGTGACCCGCGCGCCCGCCGAGTCGAGCAGGTAGACGATCGGCAGGCCGTGCCGGACCGCCATCTCGCGGGCCCGCGCGGCCTTGCGCTCACCATGCAGACCGATGCTGCCCGCGAGCACCGTGAAGTCGTAGGCGATCACCATGACCTTGCGACCGTCGACCTCGCCGACGCCGGTGACGCAGCCGTCGGCGGGGGTGCGCTTGCCCTGCGACTGCGCCGAGTCGACCGCGCCGGCGAGTAGCCCCGCCTCGACGAAGGTGCCCTCGTCGAACAGCAGCGCGAGCCGTTCCCGCACGGTCAGCTTCCCGAGCGAGTGCTGTCGCTCGACCAGGTCGTCGCCGCCCATTCGTTCGGCGTCGGCGCGGCGTTCGGCGAGCGTGGCCGCAACGTCCTTCAGCGTCTCGTCCGTCATGCGGGAAGCCTCTCACCCCGCCGGTGTGACGCAGGTCACGCGCGGCGGACGAAGGGCCGCGACGCCGACCGGCGAAGGTGGAGGCATGAGAACCGCACCACTCACCCTGCGCGAGGCGAGGACCTACGGGACGCTCGCCGCGGCCGTCGCGCTCACCGCGAGCGCCGGCCTCGGCGCGCTCACCGTGCCCGTCGTCGGCGCCCTCGCCGGTGTGGCGACGGTCGGCGGCGCGCTCGCCGGCGTACGCCTGCTCGTCACCTGCCCGCGGACGGCCTGACCGCTCAGAGGCAGTGGCGACCGGTCGAGCCGTACGAGCACACTGCGACCTCGACGTAGTCGTCGCCCGGGCCGTGCAGCTCGAACGTGAAGACGACGCTGCCCGACAGCACCGGGCCGGCGACGCCGACGCACAGCTCGAAGTCGCCGGTCGTCGTCGCGAAGGGCTCGGCATCGCCCAGCACGGTCGTCCACGACCAGCCCACCTCGTGCCGGAGGTCGAGGCTCGGGTCCGGTCCCAGTCGTACGGCGCCCGCCGCGCTCGCGAGACCGGTCCAGATCCCGGCCGGGACGTAGTGGCACAGCAGCGCGTCGTCGACGAAGCCCGGGCCCGACCTGCCCCCGAGGCCCACCTCGACCGCGCGGGCCGGGGCCGGCGCGAGCGAGAGGACGACCAGTGACGCTCCCGCGATCACTCGCTTCATGAGCACATCACCCCCGAATGCATGACGCGACACCGCGTCTTGTCATTGTTCGATTCAGTACTCCAGCCATAGAGTCGTGTACGCGGTGCCGCTCACCGCGCCCTCGTTCGCGTAGACGGCGCTCACCCCGTGCTCGCCCGCCGGCAGGCCGGCGAACGCCTGGACGAACCTCTTCACGCTTGGCGTGGTCTCGGGGAACCGATGGTCGGCGATCGTGTGCTTGTCGCCCGACGGACATCCGGGCATGTCCCGCGCCGGCGCGACGATCGCCGCGCCGGGATTGTCGTGGCACATCACGACCTGCCACGCCGCGTCGCTCTCGATCCGAGACACGAGGACGTGCATCGCGAAACCCCGACGGCGCAACGCCCGCGTCGCCGACGCGGCGAACGCGTTCTCCGGCGCGGGGCTGGTCACGATCTCGTGATCCGCGGGCTGGGTCGACCCGACGGCCAGCCGCGCCGGCGCGAGCGTCAGCCGACCGGAAAGACCGTGGAGTCGCAGCGAGATCGTCGCGCGAGCCGACGACACGAAATAGAGCCGGTACATCCCGGCCGGGACGACGGTCGTGTCGTCGAACGTCTTCACGTTCTCGTACGTCCCACCGCCGAGCACCGGCCATTGCGGCACCGGCAGGAGGAACCGCGCGCGTTCGCCGTTGAGCTGCGCCGCGCCGCCCACGAGAGTGAATGCCGGACCGCTCCCGTCGATCCGGTCCAGCACAAACGCGCTCAACGCCCCGCCGCCCGAGACGCCGATATCGGGGCTGTCACCGAATGGAGTCGCCACCCGGGCGTCTCGGGGCACCCGGACGTCGACGGTTACCGCTCTGGACCCGCTGATGACGGTCGTCCCGGCGAGAGTGACCGGCCCCGCGGCTCGTGCGCCCGGTACCGCCAGCATGCCGACCGCGATGGCCGCGACGGCGATTCGACCACAGCAGGCGCCCATGGTGTCCCCCGTATGAACAATTCACCGTAAAATAACGCCGGTAGGACGAGAGTGCAAGCACGCTGAGCGGAGTGGAGACGGCGTGCGAGCGAATCAAGCGCGAATGCGCCGGGGTGGCCCGTCACCCCCTGACGCAGCGCCGTTTCACGTCCGCGTACGCCGCGTCGAGCGAGCGCGCGAGGCCCTTGTCGAACGTCTTGCTGTCGACGCGGATCCGGAAGAACCCGGCCGCGACCACGACCCGCTGGATCGGCTCCGCGAGCGAGGGCTCCGCGCGCAGCGCGCGCAGCGCCTTCTGGTCGCGGAGGACGGCCGCGGACGCGGTGACGAGGTTCGGGTGCCGCGCGCCGAGGACGCGGCGCGCGGTGGCGTGCAGCCCGAGCAGCGCGGGCGCGGCGTCCCTGCACGTGCCCGGCGCGAACTCGGCGGCCCGGGGTGCCGCCGAGCCCGCCGAGCAGCCGGCGACGAGCGCGGCCACGAGGGCCGCGCTCGCCAGAACCGGACGGCTCACGTCGACGACCCGGAGTGCGGGAGCGCGACGTACGGGAACGTGGTGCTGATCGCCGAGTCGTTGACGTCGACACCGTCGCCGAGCCCGTCGACCGCGGCCGGGTGGCCGGGCAGCAGCACGCCTTCCAGGGCCTGCAGCGCGATGTCGATGACGTCGTCACCGAGCCGCCGGCCGTTCGGGAACCCCGCGAGGTCACCCGCGAGGACACCCAGCCGCTGCGGCGTCGCGGCGGGCGCGATCGCCATGTTGAGCCGGAGCTGCTCGGACGCGACGTCCGCGTTGCCGCCGTTGGCGTTCAGCGCGAACGAGTTGAGTCCGGTCACACCGGTGAGGAACACCGACACGAGGTCGTTGCGCGGCGTCGCCGGCGCCGGGATGCCGTAGATCAGCTCGATCAGGCGCGGCACCTCGGGGTCGAGGACCTTCGCGCCGAACTGCGCGTCGTTCGCCGGGTGCGAGGCGTTGAAGCGGTCCTTCGCCCCGACCGGCACGACAGCCTCGTTGACGAGCGGGTTGCCGAGCCGCGAGACCTGCACCCAGGTGCCGACCTCGTGGACGGAGCCGTCGGTCTTGAGGACCCGCGTGCTCCGGCGTTCAGTCGTCGTCCAGATGCCCACGACGGGGTTGGCCGTCGCGTCGTGACCGCGCGCGAGCGCGCTCTTCGGAACCTGGAGGACGACGGTGTTGACGTTGTAGCCGCTCAACGTGTCGTTGCCCGCCTCCGAGAAGTTCGCGCCGTAGAGCAGGTCGAAGATGCGAAGGTCGAGGTAGAACGGGTCGTCGGACTGACCGGCGAACGTCTTGCCGCCACCGGGGATCGTCGTCACCGACTCGGCGCGCAACGCCGCGTAGTTCGGCATCGAGGCGTCGCCGACGTCCGACGGCGCGACCGCCGCGCGGCTCACGAGTCTCGTGGAGTAGCCGTTGGCGTAGATCGCGTCGAGGTCGTAGGTCTGCCGGAAGTTCAGGTCGGGGTCGGTGAGCGACGTGACCTGGCCGGTGTTGTAGAGGAACGTGTTCTTGTTCTGGTACGAATTGTAGAACGTCCAACGGTATGTCAGGTCCGGAACGGCATCGCCGTCATTGTCGATTTTGATGTCGTACCGGGTGTTCTCCGCGAACGGGAAGAAGTTCGGGCCGCCCGCGGGCGCCTCGAACGGGATCCAGTTCGCGATGAGGGTGACGGTCGACGGGTCGTCCGGGCTGACGAACGCGTAGAGGTCGGTGGCGTCGGCCTGCGGGTCGTTCGCGATGAGTGGGGCCTCGCGGTGGCTGGACGCGGCACTCGTGCCGGGTCCGGCGAGCAGTGCCGAGCCGCCCGCGACGGTCGTCGCCGCGATGCAGACCCCGAGGGTCCTGCGCCACCGCGACCGGTTAGGTCGTACCATTTCGTCTCCTTTGCCGGCCGGGCCGAGAGCCCGGCGCCGAATTTCCCTGCGGATGGGACCGGTCATCCGGCTGCGTATTCGTCGGCAGGGACACGAGCGGACGGGATCCGCGCAAGATTTCTTCGAGAAACTCGAATCCGCGGTTGGCCGGTGGGCGAACACCAGGACGTGACGACGACACTCCGCCGCTGCCTGACTGCCGCCACGACGCTCGCGCTCGCCGGCGGCATCGCTGTCGCCGCCGGTTCGCTCGGCTCGGCGCCGCCGGTACCGACCTCCCTCGCCACGCCGCTCGACCCGATCGCGGCGACCCAGCAACGACTCGCGCGGGTCCCCGGCGACTGGACCGCGTGGGCGGAGCTCGGCATCGCGTACGTCGACCGCGCCCGGCTCACCGCCGATCCGTCGTGGTACCCGAAGGCGGACGGCGCGCTCGCTCGGTCGTTGCGGGTGAAGCCACAGGACAACGCGCTCGCGCTGACCGGCCAGGCGATCCTCGCCGCGGCCCGCCACGACTTCGCCGGCGCCCGCCGCCTCGCGCTCGCGTCGCGCCGGATCAACCCCGACAACGCCATGAACGAAGGCGTCCTCGGCGACGCGCTCGTCGAGCTCGGTCGCTACGACGAGGCGTTCGCGACGTTCCAGCGGATGGTCGACCTGCGGCCTGGCGTGCCGTCGTACACCCGCGCGTCGTACGCGTGGGAGCTGCGCGGCGACACTCGTCGTGCGCGCGCCGCGCTCGACCAGGCGCGGTCCGCGGCGAGCCTGCCGTCCGACGTCGCGTACGCCGAGTACTACCTCGGCGAGCTCGCGTGGAACACCGGCGACGTGCGTGGCGCCGCCACCCGCTACGACGCGGCGCTGCGCGCGGACGCGGCGTACCTCCCGGCACTCGCGGGCCAGGCCAAAGTGCACGCCGCGCGCGGCGAGACCGGCGCGGCGCTCGCGGCGTACGCCCGCGTCACCGCCGCGCTGCCGCAGCCGTCGTACGTCGTCGAGTACGGCGACCTGCTCGCCAGGCTCGGCCGCACCCGCGAGGCGAACGCGCAGTACGACGTCGTGCGCGCCGAGCAGCGACTGTTCCGCGCGCAGGGCGTCGACGTCGACCTCGAGGTCGCGCTGTTCGAGGCCGACCACGGCAGCCCCACCGCCGCTCTCGCGGCCGCGTCGGCCGAGTGGCGCAAGCGGCGGAGCATCTACGTCGAGGACGCGTACGCCTGGGCGCTGCACGTCAACGGCCGCGACCGCGAGGCGCTGCCGCACATCGAGGCGGCGCTGCGGCTGGGCACCCGCAACCCGCTGCTGCTGCGGCACCGTGCGGCCATCCTCGCGGCGGTGTCGCGATGACGCCCCTCGTGCTGCGGATCGCGACCGCTGTGATCGTCGCCCACCCGCTGGGCAACTTCACCGTCAACCACTACGCGGGCCTGCGCGTCGGACCCACCGCGACCACCGTCGACGTCGTCGTCGACCGAGCGGAGATCCCGACCTACCAGGCCGGTGCGGACGTCCGGTCGGCGACCTACGCGAGCCACGAGTGCGCGGCCGTCCGCGCCGCGTCACAGCTCAGTGTGGGGGGGTCGGCGGTGTCGCTCACGGTCACGGCAAGCGCCGCCGAGTTCCCGCCGGGGCAGGCCGGGCTGCCGACGACGCGGATCACCTGCACGTTGACGGCGACGTACCCGCGGCTTCGTGGCCCGACATCCGTCGTCTGGTCCGCGACGTACGACTCGTCGCGGATCGGCTGGCGCGAGGTCACCGCGGTCGGCGACGGCACGACGCTCGTGAGCACCGACGTCCCCGCGACGAGCCGCAGCGCGCGGCTCACGGCGTACCCGAACGACCTGCTGCGCTCGCCGCTCGACCAGCGCGCCGCGCACCTCGTCGTGCGGCCCGGTGGGGCGACGGCACCCGAGCCCGGCGGGCTGCGGACCGGTGGCGTGCTGCCGCGCGGCGTCGACGCGGCGACGGCGGCGTTCGAACGCATCGTGGCCCGCGACCACCTGACGGTCGGCTTCGCGATCGCGGCGCTGCTGCTGTCGGTCGCCCTCGGCGCGATCCACGCGCTCGCGCCCGGACACGGCAAGACCGTGATGGCGGCGTACCTCGTCGGCGAACGCGGCTCGCTCCGCCAGGCGCTCGTGGTCGGCGCCACCGTGACCGCGACGCACACTGCGGGCGTCGTCGTCCTCGGCGTCCTGCTCACCGCGTCGTCGGCCGTCGCGCCGGACCGGCTGTTCCCCTGGCTCGGGGTCGCGAGCGGGCTGATGCTCGCGACGATCGGCGTCACCCTGCTGCGTCGCGCGCGGCGCCACCACGACCACCCGCATGCCCACCCGCACCCGCATCCCCACGACCACGACCACGCGCCGATCCGCGCGCGCGGGCTGGTCGCGCTCGGCTTCGCGGGCGGCCTCGTCCCGAGCCCCTCGGCGCTCGTCGTCCTGCTCGGCGCGATCGCGCTGGGGCGGGCGTGGTTCGGCGTCGTGCTCGTCGTCGGCTATGGCCTAGGCATGGCGGCAACGCTGACGGGCGCGGGCCTGCTCCTCGTTCGCGCCCGCCGTAGCCTCGACCGCCGCGCCGAACGTTCCCGGCTCGCGTGGGCGACCCGGTTGCTCCCGGCCGCGACCGCGACCGTCGTCGTGGTCGTCGGCCTGACCCTCGCCGCGCGCGGCGCAACCGTGATCCTCCGCTCGTAGGTCCACCGCGCTGTCACACCCCCGCCTTACCGTCGTGCTCATGACGGTGACGGCGGTCCAGGGCTCGTTCGACGAGCTCGGCACGCCGTTGCGCGAGACCACGTTCGTCGTCGTCGACCTCGAGACGACGGGCGGCTCGCCGGTCACCTCCGCGATCACGGAGGTCGGCGCCGTACGCATCCGGGGCGGCGAGGTCGAGGGGACGTTCCAGACGCTGGTCGAGCCGGGGGCGCCGATCCCGGCGTTCATCGCGGTGCTCACCGGCATCACCGACGCGATGGTCGCCGGCGCGCCGCGGATCGACCAGGTCGTGCCCGCGTTCCTCGAGTTCGCCCGCGGGTCGGTGCTCGTCGCGCACAACTCGCCGTTCGACCTCGGCTTCCTCCGCGCCGCGTGCGCGCAGACCGGCTACGAGTGGCCCGCGTTCGACCACCTCGACACCGTGACGCTGGCCCGTCGCGTCCTCACCCGCGACGAGGCGCCCAACGTCAAGCTCTCGACGCTCGCGCGGGTGTTCCGGACGTCCGTCGCGCCGTGCCACCGTGCGCTCGCCGACGCGCAGGCGACGACCGACGTGCTGCACGGCCTGATCGAACGCCTCGGCAACCTCGGCGTGCACTCGCTGGAGGAGCTGCGGACGTTCTCCTCGCTCGTCTCTCCAGAGCAACGCCGCAAGCGGCACCTCGCCGACCTGCTCCCCCACCGCCCGGGCGTCTACCTGTTCCGCGACGGGCGCGGCCGGGTGCTCTACGTCGGCAAGTCGAAGGACCTGCGCGCCCGCGTCCGCAACTACTTCGTCGCGTCGGAGCCGCGCACCCGGATGGCCGAGATGGTCGGCTGCGCCGAACGCGTCGACCACGTCGAGTGCAGCCACGGCCTGGAGGCGGAGGTCCGCGAGCTACGCCTCATCGCGGAGCACAAGCCGCGGTACAACCGGCGCTCCCGGTTCCCCGAGCGGGCGCTGTTCCTCAAGCTCACGACCGAGCGGTTCCCCCGGCTCTCCGTCGTCCGCAAGGTCGGTGACGACGGCGCGACGTACCTCGGGCCGTTCTCCTCGGCGCGGGTCGCGGAGATGGCGCGGGCGGCGGCACACGAGGCGTTCCGGCTGCGGCAGTGCACCATGCGGATCACCCGCAGGACCCGGGTCGCGCCGTGCGTCCTGCGCGAGCTCGGGCGTTGCGGCGCGCCGTGCGCGGGCGAGGAGACCGAGGAGGCGTACGCCACCCATGTCGAGGCGTTCGCGTACGCGGTCGCCGCCGACCCCGAGGTGCTCCGTGCCGCGGTGAAACGCCGGATGGACTCGCTGTCGGCCGGGCACCGCTACGAGGACGCCGCGGCTCATCGCGACCGGCTCGCCGCGTTCGTCCGCACCGCCGCGCGCAACCAGCAGCTCGTCGCGCTGGCCCGGGTGCCACTGCTCGTCGCCGCGCAGCCCGACCCGCGCGGCGGGTGGCACCTCGCCGTCGTCCGGCACGGTCGCCTCGTCGCGGCGGGTGCCGTCGGTGCGGGGGTCGACCCGCGCCCGCACCTCGACGCGCTCGTCGACACCGCGGAGACCGTGACGCCAGGGCCAGGACCCACGCCGTGCGCGACGAGCGAGGAGATGCAGGCGATCCTCCGCTGGCTCGCGACGCCCGGCACCCGGCTCGTCCGCATCGAGGGCGAGTGGGCGTCACCGGCGTACGGCGCGAGCCGGCTGCTCGACTGGCTGGACGTCGCGTACGACTCGGCGTCCCCGTTCGCCGACGGCCGCTCGTTGCGTACGACGTCCCGACCGGCGCGGATGTTCGCGTAGGCTCCTCACGGCATGTCTCCTTACCCCTGGCCTACTGCGAGACGCCCGGCCCGGCGTCTCGCGTCGTGGGCGGCGCCGCCAGGGCCCCCCGCGATAGGCGCCGCCACCGCCACGCGATCCCCCCACCAGGGCGCCA
>CBQZLL010000103.1:0-9893 GCA_967749945.1 uncultured Frankiaceae bacterium | reverse complement strand
CCGGAGTTCAGGGACGAGGGGAACAACACCGTCGTCCTCCCGATCGACGTGACGCTCGCCCCGGCTGCCGACTTGCGGGTGACGAGCGTCGTCGTGCCCGAGCGCGCTCTGCGCGGCCAGATGCTCCCCGTGAGCTACATCGTCACGAACGCAGGCGGCGCGGCGACGCCGGCCGGCAACGTCACGTGGGCGGATCGCGTCTACCTGTCGGCGGACGCACTGCTCGACACCGCAGCCGACCGCTACCTGGGCCAGGTCATGCACACCGGCGTCGTCGGCCCGAACGGCGGCAGCTACCCCGTGTCGACGGAGTTCCGGCTCCCGCGCGATCTGACGGGGCCGTACTACGTCTTCGTCCAGACCGACCCCGTCTTCAGCGCAGCCGCGCCGCGCGGACAGGTCTTCGAGGCCGGCTTCGAAGGCAACAACGCCACCGCGGCGCCGCTGCCGGTGCTGATCGAGCAGCCGCCGCCGTCGGACCTCGTCGTCGACGACATCACCGCACCGGCCAGCGGTGAGACGGGTCAAGCCCTCACCGTCTCCTTCACCGTGCGCAACAGGTCGGGCGTGACGGCCGAGGGGTCGTGGTCGGACTCGGTCTACCTCTCGACGGACTCGGCGTGGGACCTCGGGGATGTCTTGCTGGGCAAGGTCCCGCACACCGGCAACCTCGCCGTCGGCGACACCTACACGTCGCAACTGCCCACGACGCTGCCGCCGGCAAGGGCGGGTTCGTACCGTCTCATCGTCCGCGCGGACATCTTCGACGAGGTCGTCGAGGGCCTCGACGAGCGCAACAACACGACCGCCGGCGACAGCGCGCTGACGGTGACGGTGCCGGCGCTCCAGCTCGGCGTGCCGCAGGCGACGACGCTGTCGCCCGGCCTGCAGCGTCTCTACAAGGTGACGGTCGGCGCCGGCGAGACACTGAGCATCGCGCTCGACGCAGCGAACGACCTGTCCGCGAACGAGCTCTATGTTCGGAGAGGCGACGTCCCGAGCGGGTTCGCCTTCGACTTCAGCGCGCGGCAGGTGCTCTCGGCCGATCCGAGCACGCTGGTCCCCTCGACGGACGCAGGCGACTACTACGTCCTGATCAAGGGCAGGTCGGGTAACGCCGTCACGGCGGCGACGCTCACGGTCAGGGTCTTGCCGTTCAGCGTCACCGACATCACCGTCGACCAGGGCGGCGACAGCCGCTGGGTGACCACCACGATCACCGGCGCCCGCTTCGACGACGGCGCGCTCGTCAAGCTCGTCCGCCCGGGGATCTCGGAGGTGGAGCCGGCGCGGTTCGACGTCGTCGACGCGACGAGGATCATCGCAACGTGGGACCTGCGCAACGTGCCGCACGGCCTCTACGACGTCGCCGTCATCAACCCGGGCGGCGCCATCGCGACACTGCCGTACCGCTTCCTGGTCGAGGACGCGCTGCCGATCGACGTCACGATCGGGCTCGGCGGGCCCCGGGTCGTGCCTGCGGGCCAGGCCGGCCTCTACAGCATCTCGTTCCAGAGCCTGACCAACGTCGACACGCCGTACGTGTACTTCACGTTCGGCGCAGCGCAACTCCTCCAGAACCCGAAGGTCTTCGGCCTGCCCTACACGACGTTCAGCTCCAACGTGCGCGGCACGCCCGACGGGCAGCGCGACGACGTTCCGTGGCCGAGTCTCGACAGCGAGGTCAACACGGGCGGGCTCATGCTGGCGCCGGGGTACGCCTTCGACGTCAGCGCCGGCGGCTACGTCGGCCTGAGCTTCAGCGTCACGTCGTACCCGGGCCTGAAGGCGATCTGGGACCGCGACTTCGAGGCGTACCGGAGCGCTGTGTACGACGCGCTGCCGGAGTTGAAGAAGGCGGGCTCGCTCGACGCAGGCGTGAGCGCGCTCGGCAGCGGGCTCGCGAGGTGGTTCACCGACCCGACCGCGCGGCTCGACGAGTGCTACCCCCTGTTCACGCCGTTCCTGTTCACGGTCACGGCGTCGGCGACGCCGATGACCCGCGCCGAGTTCGTCGCGGCGCAGACGTCGCAGGCGGAGCGGCTTCGGACCGCGGTGCTCGCCGACCCGACTGCGAACGGCGCACTCGTCAACCTCGCGGCCGACCACGACGGCTGGGTCAACGCCTACCTCGGCGCGCTGGAGGAGAGCGGGATGCTGCGGTCCGAGAACGAGGCGCCGCCGATCCGCCAAGACGCCAAGGTCGTCAGCCTGCTGGGGACGCTTGCGAGCGGCATCCTCGTCGGCGCTCTCGGCAACTGGATGACGGGGTCGACGACGCTGACCGCGTTCTTCGAGCAACTCCACAAGTGGTACGGCGACACGCCGAACCAGATCGCGCCGCTGATCGGGTTCGACCATCGCGAGTCGCCGGTGTGCGGCGAGTGTGACATCCCGGTTCCGAAGACCTCGTCGTTCGCCGACTTCGACCTCGGGCTCTCGCACCCGACCTACTTCCAGTCGGTCAACGTCTTCTCGCCGCTCACGCCCGGCGCGACCGACGCAACGGTCGATCCGCTGTTCTCGTCGCTCGCATCCAGCAACACGCTGACGGCTCTCGACCTCCAGGCGCTGTTCGACCAGACTGCGCAAACGACCGGTGCGACGATTGCCGGGCCGTCCGGCTACGGCGACGGGCAGTACGTGCCGACCGACACGCCGCTCCCGTACACCGTTCGCTTGGCGAACCCGAGCGACGCGACGACGGCGGCGAACGAGGTCCGCATCTCGACGGTGCTCGACTCCGACCTCGCCGTCAACTCGTTCCGCTTCGGCAACATGCAGGTCGGCGGCCTCCCGATCCCCGTCCCCGACGACCGAGCCGCGTTCCAGACCGATATCGACCAGCGCAACTCGCTCGGGTTCATCGTCCGCGTCAGCGCCGGAGTCGATCCCGGCACCCGCACGGCCACCTGGCTCCTGCAGGCGATCGACCCGGAGACGGGCGAGGTGCTGCAGGACGCGACGCGCGGCCTGCTGCTGCCGAACAACGCACAAAGCCGCGGGGCCGGGTTCGTCAGCTGGACGGTGAAGGCGTCGGCGGCCGCCGCCGAGGGCGCAGCCATCACGGCGCAAGCGCGCGTGCAACTCGACAACCAGGCGCCGTTCGAGACTCCCACCGCGGCCAGCACGCTCGACCCGTCGGCGCCCACGACGACGCTGACCGCCACGCCCGTTGCCGCCGGCGGCGCGGACTACGTCGTCGAGTGGCAGGCCGTCGATCCGCCGGGCGGTTCGGGAGTCCGCCACACCACCGTCTACGTTCGGGTCGACGGCGACGCGTGGACGATCTGGCTGCGCCAGACGACCGAGACGCAGGCGGTGTACGAGGGCGAGCTCGGCCACACGTACACGTTCCTTGCGCTCTCGGCCGACAACGCCGGCAACCGCGAGTCGCCGCCCGGCAACGGCGTCCCGAGCGACGGCACCGTGGTCGACGTCGGCGGTGTCCCGCAAGTCGGCCGGACGCCCGGGGACATCGGCGCCCCGCCGCCGCCGAGCAACGCCACCTCGACGAACGAGCTCTTCGTCCAGGCTCAGGCGAACCTGCCTTCGTCCGTCCCGTCGAAGCCGTCGCTCTTCGGAACCGTTGTCGCGCCGTTCAGCGGCGAGCAGTTCGCCACCGGCATCGGCCAGAGCTTCTCCGGCATCGGCCCGCTGGCCCTCCTCGAGCGGCCGAACGGTACGTTCGTCGTCAGCGGCGGCGGCAACCGCGGTGCCCTCTACACGTTCGACCAGACCGGCGGGAAGGCACTGGCGCCGACGCAGCAGCTGGACATCCCGGTCTTCGACTTGAAGTGGGACGGGAGCGGCGGCCTCTGGGCGACCTCGGGCGGCGGCCAGCTGCTCCAGCTCGACCCGACGACGCTCCAGGTCGTCCAGCGCTTCGGGGACAGCCTCACGCAGGCGCTCGCGTTCGATTCCGCGAAGGGCGTCTTCTACGTCTCGTCGGGCGACGGCGTCGAAACCTTCGACCCGTTCACGCACGAGTTCAAGCACTTCAGCAACGTGCGCGTCGACGACCTCGAGATCGCGCCGAACGGCGACCTGTGGGGCACGTCCTGGCCGGACCGCGGCGACGTGATCAGCTTCGACAACCGCGGCCGGGCGCAGGTGCAGGTGCGGCTCGACGCGGCGGCCGACTCGATCGCCTTCGGTCGTGCGGGGACGCGGCTCGAGGGCCTCCTGTTCGTCTCGGCGCGCATTCCGTCCGGGAGCATGGACGCAGCGAACCTGACGATGGTCGACCGCGCGACGCTGCATACACTGGCCGTCGCGCGCGGCGGGCCGAGCGCGGGACAGCTGCTCGCGACCTCCGACGGCCGGTTGCTGGTGTCGAACGGCTCGCAGGTCGATGTGCTCCAGCCGATCGTGGCACCGTCCGTCGTTCGAGTTACGCCACCGGACGGCGCGTTGGTGCCGCTGCCGCTGACGTGGATCAGCATCGTCTTCGACCAGGACATGGCGGCGGGCGACGCGACCGCCCCGGGCTCCGTCGTGAACCGTGCCAACTACGTCGTGGCGCGCGACGGCCATCCCGTCGCGATCAACGAGGTCGGCTACGACGCCGCGACGCGCACCGTGGTCCTGCGCCTCGCGGCGCTTGACGCGGGCGAGGTTTCCGTCACGGTCAACGAGGCTGTGCGCAGCACCGCGGGGCTGTCGCTGCTCGATCCGTTCACGTCCAGCTTCCTCGCAGTAAGCGACTTCTCCTCGGTCGTACGGGTGGACTTCGACGCCACGCGCTCCGACCGCTCCGCCGGGACCCTCGCCTTCGACGTACGCGTCACCAACGTCGCCGACTACGACCTGCTCGCGCCGCTCAAGCTGGTGCTCGATCCGGCCCGCTATTTCGGCGGCAGTCCGACCGGTGCGGTGTCGTCGAACGGGCTCTGGCTGATCGACCTCGGGCTTGCAGGCCCGCGCCTGGCGCCCGGCGCCTCGACGGTCGTTCAGGCCGTCGTCCTCGCCGATCCGCTGCGCCAGCGCGCCGACCTCGGGTACGGCGTCTACGCGTTGCCGTCCACAAACGCCGTCCCTGCCTTCGACAGCACCCCGGTGACCGACGCGGCCGTCGGGCAGGCGTATCGGTACGAGGCGCACGCGACCGACCCGGACGGTGTGGCGATCGCCTACCTGCTGCTCGCGGGACCCGACGGCATGACAGTCGATGCACAAACCGGCGTGCTGACGTGGCTGCCCCCGGCGAGGACCCCGGCAGCGGCGAACGTCCTCCTACGCGCCTACGACACGCGAGGAGGCTTCGCGACCCAGGTGTTCGCACTGCAGGTCTCGGGCGGCAACCACGCGCCGGCGCTCTCCGCGCTCCACCGGCAGTACACGCTCCGAGAGGGGCAGCTGTTCGCGTTGCCGCTCGACGCCCTGGACGTAGACGGCGACACCGTCTCGCTGATGATGGATCGGGTCCCTGCGGGGGCGGTGTTCGACTCAACCGGGCGCACGTTCCAGTGGCTCCCGAGCTACACGCAGGCCGGCGTGTATCGCGACGTGCGCGTACTCGCGACCGACGGTCGACTCACCACGGCCGCCTCGATCGACCTCGTCGTCGCGGGGGCCGATGCTCCGCCGATGCTGACGGGCGTCGCGCCGCGCATCGTCCGCGAGGGCGACCCGATCCGGATCGACTTCGACGCACAGGACAGCGACGGCGACCGGATCACATTCCTCAGCCCGAACCGCCCGCCTGGCGCGTTCCTCGACTTGAACACCGGCGTATTCGAGTGGACGCCGGGCTTCGACCAGGCCGGCCGGTACTCCATCGCGATCTGGGCGGAGGACGGCTTCGTCCGGTCGGAGACGACGCTGACGCTAACCGTCACCAACGTGAACGCTGCCCCGGTCTTCGACAGCCTCGCCGGACTCAGCGCGCTCGAGGGCACGCGGCTCGCGTTCCGCGCCTTCGCGGTCGATCCGGACAACCCGACGTTCGTGATCCAGGACCGCCTCTCTGACGGCTCGCTTACCCCGCTCGAGACCACGGAAGCGACTGTCACGTACACGGCGTCCAACCTGCCGACGGGCGCGACGTTCGATCCGGTCACGGCCACGTTCGACTGGACGCCGACGTTCAGCCAGGCGGGTAGCTACGTCCTGCGCTTCACGGCCACCGACGACGGCAACTGGACCGGCCTTCCGCTCGCGACGAGCATCGAGGTGCCCGTCGTCGTGCCGAACGCGAACCGTGCTCCCGTAGTTCCCCAGATCGACGACGTCACCGTCGAGAAGGGCCACCTGCTCGCGATTCCGATCGCGGTGACCGATCCGGACGGAGACCCGCTCACGCTTTCCTTCGACGGCCTGCCGCGGTTCGCCACCTTCGTACCTGACGGCAACGGCACCGGGACGCTCCGTCTCGCGCCCGCCGACCGCGACCGCGGGAACTACGTCGTGACGCTGACCGCACGCGACGACGGTGACGGCGGCGGCGCGCACAGCGTCCTCTCGGTCTCGCGCACTTTCGTGATCGCGGCGAACTCCGCCGCTGAGCCGCCGTTGCTCGCGCCGGTCGGCGACAAGGTGGCGGTGGTCGGGCAGCCGATCCACTTCACACTGCGCGCGAGTGACCTCGATCAGGATCAGCTGGCCTTCACCGCCGAGGGTGCGCCGGCAGCCGCGACGCTAACGGCCGCGTCGGCGTACGGCACCGCCGCGTTCGACTGGACGCCGACGGCGGCCGATCGCGGCACTCGGTCCGTGACGTTCGTCGTGACGGACAGCACGGGCGGCACCGACCGGAGGACGATCAACCTGGTCACGCGCGACGAGAACGCAGCGCCGATCCTGCTGCCGGTCGGCGACCGCCAGGCGCGCGAGGGACAGGCGTTCGTGCTCGACGTCGCTGCGCTCGACGCCGACGGGGATCCACTCACCTTCTCCGCGGCCAGCCTGCCGCCCGGTGCGGCGATCGACGCTGCGAGCGGCCGGATCACCTGGACGCCCAACCTCTTCCAGGGAGGCAGGTACGCGGGCATCGGCGTCACGGTGTCCGACGGCGCCGCCAGCAGCAGCGAGACGTTCGCGATCACGGTCGCGCAAACGGACCAGGCCCCGCTGCTCGTCGCAATCCCGCCGCTCGGAGGGCAGGAGCAGCAGCTGATTCAGTTCAACCTGGTCGCCACGGATCCGGATGGCGACCCGGTCGTGTACGACGCGCGCACACCGCTGCCGGCGGGTGCGGTTTTCGACCGGTCGAACGGCCACTTCGAGTGGAGCCCGAGCTACGACCAGGCCGGCGTCTACACGCTGACCTTCGCCGCGCTCGACCCCAGCGGCGCCGAGGACTCTCTCGCCGTGCAGCTTGCAATCGCCGATGCGAACCGCCCGCCGGCGCTCGACTTCACGAACCACCTCGCGGCGTTGGGCCGGCCGCTCGGGTTCACCGTCCGCGGCAGCGATCCCGATACCGGCGAAACGCTGCAGTTCTCGGCGACCGGGCTGCCGGCAGGCGCGTCCGTGCATCCTGCGACGGGCGCGTTCGCCTGGACGCCGGGCCCTGGGCAGGCCGGCGACTACCTGGTGATGCTGAGCGTTACCGACGGGAAGACCTCGGCGTCGCGCGGCCTGGCGTTGCGCGCGAGCTTCGAGCCTGAGGGCCCGGCCGTCGCCGTCGAACTGACGCCGAGCTTCCCGACCGTGCCGGGGCAGCCCGTGAGCATCACCGTGCTCGCGGACGCGTTCTCCGCCGTCGGCTCGCGCACGCTGAGCGTCCAGGGAGCGTCGCTCCAACTCGATACGAGCGGCCGTGTCACGTTCACGCCGACCTCGACAGGCCTCTATCACATCGTCGCGACGGCGACCGATCTCGACGGCTACGTGACGCAAGTCGAGAAGCTGCTCAAGGTCCGGGACGCGGCAGACACCACTGCACCCCTCGTCGCATTCGACCCGGCCCTCGCCGGCAGCGTGCTCACCGCGCCGAGCACTGTCGGCGGCAGCGTCGTCGACGGCAATCTCGAGGCGTGGCAGCTCGCGATCGCTCGCGCCGATTCGAGCGTGTTCCGGGTCGTCGCGAGCGGTGAGACCACCGTGCAGGGCGCGCTTGCAACGCTCGCGCCCGCGGCGTACGAAGCCGGCTCGTACCGGCTGCGGCTGACCGCGACCGACGTCGCCGGGCGCAGCGGCGAAGCAGAGGTCACCGTTGAGCTGCGCGCGGCGCCCGACGCCAGCCGCTACGCGCGCAGCGAGACCGACTTCACCGTCACGCTCGACGGGCATAGCGTCGATCTGACCCGCCGCTACGACTCGCAGGCAGCAGTCGAGTCGGGCTCCTTTGGGTTCGGCTGGCGGCTCGTGCTGCGCGACGTCTCGCTCGGGACCGATCTCCCCGCCCGGGCGACGACAGTCTTCGCCGACCTACCGCCGCTGACGCTGGGGACGCGCGTATTCCTCACTCTGACGAGCGGCGACCGCGCCGGGTTCACGTTCGCGCCGGTCGCGATGCACGAGGCGGGGATAGCGTGGTACGAACCGCGCTGGGTGCCCGACGCCGGAGTCGCGTGGCAGCTCGAGTCGGTGGACACGAAGCTGATGCGCGCCGGCACTCGCTTCTACGCGCTCGCCGACACGCTGCCGTACAACCCGGCGAGCGCAACGCCGGACGGCGCCCAGTACACGCTCAGCGCACCCGACGGCACGCGCTACGAGATCAATGCCGCGCGCGGCATCACGGCGATCGCGTTCACGGACGGCGTCCGGCTCGCGGTGAACGACAGCGGCATCTATGCGCCGAACGGCGACGCGATTCGCTTCGTCCTCGAGGACGGTGGACGCATCGGCGCGGCCGTCCTGCCCGACGGCCGCGTCTTCACCTACGAGTACGACGGCGGCGAGCTGGTGTCGGCGCGCAATCTCAGCGCGGCTTCGTCCGTCCGCTATGCGTACGACGGCGCGCACCGGCTCATCCTCGCGGCCTCCAGCGGTAGCGGTGAGGCTGTGCGCTACGGCGCAACCGCGACAGTCGTGCCGCTCGCCGGCGACCTCGGCGCCGCGCTTCAGTACCTCGCGGGCAGCACGGAGGGCAATCTCGTGGCCGGACGGTCCGATCTGTATTCGTTCTCCGTCCGCGAGAGCGAGGTCCGCTCAGCGGCGGGAGCGGCCGTGCTGCTGGGAGTGACAGTGGATGCGATCGACTCCACGCTGACGCCGCAGCTGCCCTCGGTCGAAGGCTTCACGCCGGTTGCAACGCGAATCGAAGCCGGCCGCGCGTTTGCGCTCTATCGGATCGAACACCCAGGCCTCCGGCTGCTCGACGTGGGCGGCGGGGGCCACGGGGCGTACCGGCTGTCCCTGTTCGTCGCCGGCGACGCCAATCGCGACGGACGAGTCGACGGCACCGACGCCGACATCGCTAGTGCTGCGCGCGCCGGCACCTACGAAGCGGACGCCGACTTCAACCTCGACGGCGTCGTCGACGTCATCGACACGCAGCTGCTCTTCGCTGACCTGGGCTATTCGGAGAATCTCGCGCCCAGCATCACGCCGACCACGTTCAAGACGCACGTCGACCTGGCGCTCGAGCGATCGCTCGGCAGCGCGATCGTCGATGCGGAACTCGACCGTGCGAGTCTTCGCGTGGTCGGCACGAGCAACGGCACTGCCGTCATCTCCGGCGACGGCCGCACGCTTGTCTTCACACCGAGCGCCGGCATCTCGGGCACCGCGACAGTGACGCTCGTCGCCGACGACGGCTACTCGGCGTCGACAGCGACGACGCTGTCGATCGTCGTCAGCAACGCGGCGCTCCTTTCCATGGACTTCGATCGTCGCGCGCTCAAGCTGCGGCCCGGCGACCAATTCGCGGTGAAGCTGATCGGGCAGTTCGCGGACGAGGCGAACGTCAAGCTGCCGCTGAGCTACATGAGCATCTCGACGCT
>CBQZLL010000102.1:0-9954 GCA_967749945.1 uncultured Frankiaceae bacterium | reverse complement strand
CGATGTTCTGCACGCATATGGTGCACAACCTCGCCAAGATCACGAAGTTCTGGGGCGGCCGAACGGATCCGGGCCGTTTCGCCAAGCCCTACTAGGACATCACGTGGCGAACGTGGTCAATGGCGGACCCCGCCACGGAACGGCAGGTAGCTGCCCGGCCGCCAGGTCGTCCGGCGGGTCACCAGCCGCGACAGCAGGTGGTCGCGGTAGACCGCACCGCTCGCCGTCGGCGTGCCGTCGAACGCCGCGATGAGGTGGTAGCCAGGACCGGGCACGGCGGCGGCGTTCCAGGTGAACGCGAGGTATCCGATGCCGTAGCGGTCGGCCCACGTCGGCAGCGTCGCGAGCAGCGCGCCGGTGTAGTCGCCGGTCTCGCCGACGACGACGGGCACCTGTGCGGCGACGGGACGGACGCGTTCGTCGAGGCAGGTCTGCGACACGCACCCGCTCTCCGGGTAGACGTGCACCCCGGCGACCAGGTTGTTCCTCGGGTCGGTCGGCCGGTACGTGGTGCAAACCATCACCAAGATCACGAGAAGTTCACGCGGAGCAGCGCCGCGAGCGACGGCGCGAGCGCGCGGAACGCCGCGCCCCGGTGGCTGATCGCGTCCTTCTCCTCGCTCGACATCTCGGCGGTCGTCCGCGTCTCGCCGAGCGGCACGAAGATCGGGTCGTAGCCGAAGCCGTTGGTGCCGCGCGGCGACGTGAGGAGCGTGCCGTCGACACGGCCCTCGGCGACGCGTTCGCCGACCCTCGGCACGACCGCCGCGGCCGCGCAGCAGAAGTGCGCGTCGCGCATCCCGTCGCCCGCGTCGGCGAGCTGGTCGAGGACGAGCGCGAGGTTCGCCGCGTCGTCGCTCGGCTCGCCCGCCCACCGCGCCGACCGGATGCCTGGCGCGCCGCCGAGGAAGTCGACGCAGAGCCCCGAGTCGTCGGCCAGGGCCGGGAGCCCGGAGTGCGCGGCGACCGCGCGCGCCTTGAGCAAGGCGTTCGCCGCGAACGTCTGCCCGGTCTCCGCGACGTCGGGCAGGTCCGGGTACGCGTCGAGCCCGACGAGCTCGACGTCGACGACGTCGGCGAGGATCCGCCGCAGCTCGGCGATCTTGCCGGCGTTGCGCGTCGCGAGGACGACGCGGGTCATCCGAGGAACGTCCCCGTCGCCCCGCCCGTCCGTAGGGGCGCGCGGAGCGCGGTCTCCTGGAGCATCGAGAGCTCCCGGCACCCGGCCGTCGCGATGTCGAGCAGGTTGTCGAGCATCTGCCGGTCGAACGTCGCGCGTTCCGCCGTACCCTGCACCTCGACGATGCCGCCGTCTCCTGTCACGACGACGTTCATGTCGACGTCGGCGTTGACGTCCTCCTCGTAGCAGAGGTCGAGCCGCGCCTCGCCGTCGAGGACGCCGACGCTGATCGCGGCGACCGAGCGCGCGATCGGCTCGCCCTTCACCAGACCACGTTCGGCCAGATTCGACGCCGCGTCGCGCAACGCGACGTACGCGCCGGTGATGGCCGCGGTCCGCGTGCCGCCGTCGGCCTGCAGCACGTCGCAGTCGAGGACGATGGAGTTCTCGCCCAACGCTTTGAGGTCGACGCACGCGCGCAGCGACCGGCCGACGAGACGGCTGATCTCGTGCGTACGCCCGCCGAGCCGGCCCTTGACCGACTCGCGGTCGGACCGGGTGTGCGTCGCGCGCGGCAGCATCGCGTACTCGCTGGTGACCCAGCCGAGACCGCTGCCCTTGCGCCAGCGGGGCACGCCCTCCGTCACGCTCGCCGCGCAGAGGACGCGGGTGCCGCCGAACTCGATCAGCACCGACCCCTCCGCGTGGTCCAGCCAGCCTCGGGTAATCGTCACGGGACGGAGCTCATCGGCCTTGCGGCCGTCAGGTCGGGTCACGCCGTCGAGCCTAGCCGGAGACTGGCACCGCGCAGATCCCGTACTGGGTCGGCTTCAGCGTCACGCGGAACAACGGTTCCTGCGTCGGCCGGAGACCGCGTCCCGCCTGCACCGGGTACGCGGCCGGGGTGTCGTGCCACCGCACGATGTCGAGGCCGCGGTTGTAGTCGATGATGTAGAGGATGTCGTGGTTGACCCAGTACGCCGCCGACGCGGTCGTGCCCGCGGGGATGAACCAGCCGACCTCGGTGATCTGACCGGTACTCGAGACGTTGAGGAACCGCGTGCCGTGCTCGTACCAACCCTCCGCCACGAGCCCGCCGTTGCTGTAGCCGGGCCGGGTCGTGAACCAGTGCGTGCAGTACGTGCTCGTCGGGAAACCGCCCTGGTTGGGCAGGGTGTCGGGCGCGCGGTACTGGTCGACGAGAGTGAACTTCTTCGTCGTCGCCCAGTTGGTCGTGTCCCAGGTCATGAACGCGCCCGCCGACGCGTTCGCGCAGCCACCGCCGCCCGTCTCGCCACCGACGAGGAGGTAGCGGTCGGCGCCGCCGTTCGGCCAGAGGTTCGCGTGCACGAACCGGCCGTCGCCGGGGTTGCCCTTCGCGAGCACCGTCGGCTGCGCCGGGTTGGTCCGCGCGTCGAGGTAGACGACGGGGTTCGAGCTCGACACCACGAGGCCGGGCGAGACTTCGGTCACGTCGTGCGCGTAGCCGATGCCGGCCTCGTCGTGCCAGTTGCCGACGATCGCGGGCGACGCCGGGACGCGCAGGTCGACGATGGTGCCGTTCGACGCGTAGATGTACGAGCAGTCGAGGACGCACGAGACGGTGTGCGACGACGCGCCGTCGAGCGTCGCGACGAGCGTCGGCAGCATCTTGTTCGTCACGTCGAAGACCCAGAGCAGGCCGGTCAGGTTGCCGGTGTCGGTGCCCTGGCCGATGACGAGGACCTCGCCGTTGGTCTCCAGGTCCTCCTGCGCGAAGTACGGCACTTCCGGCAGCGGCGTCTCGCTGACCGGGACGGGCAGCTCCGGGTTGCTGATGTCGTAGATCGTGATCTGGCGCGAGTCGGCGGCGTAGAGGTACTGGCCGACGATCCGCGAGCCCGCGGCGTCCGCGTGGAGCGGGATGTTGGCAAGCCACTCGACCTGTGCGGTGGCGAAGCCGGGCGGGAGGTACCTCGCGTCGGCGGAGGGGAGCCCGAACGCGGCAAGGGCGGTCACGACGATCGGGAGCATCCGGCGCAGCATGCCGGTGCCTTTCGCCCTACGGCGTGAAGTTCCTGCCGCACCGTCAGCGCAGTCGCCGCGGCCGAGGACCTGCGCGCCCTGCTCGATGACAACGAGGCGAGCCGGAGTCCACCCGATCACACGTCGTACGTCACGTGGGGCAGCGCGCGTTCGAGCGGGCCGTCGTACGCGACGCTCGCCTCGGTGACGTACCGGTCCTGGTCGAGGTACGCCGTCGTATGGATCAGCACCAGACGCCCCACGCCCGCGCGGGCGGCATGCTCGCCCGCCTCGCGGGCGGACAGGTGGAGGTTCGGCGGGCGCTCCGACTCCTCGAGCCAGGTGGCCTCGCAGAGGAACACGTCGCTGCCCGCCGCCGCCTTCGCGACATCCACGGACGGCCCCGTGTCGGCGGAGTACGTCACGCTGCGGCCGCCCGCGGTGAGCCGGATCGCATAGCACTCGATGGGGTGCGCGGTCCGCGTCAGCTCGACGTCGAACGGCCCGATCGCGGTGCGACCTGGCCCCGTCGTCCGGAAGTCGTAGACGTCGTGCAGCCCGTCGGGCGGCCAGGTGTCGAAGATCTGGCAAAGCCGTTCGGCCGTGCCGGTCGGGCCGTGCACGAGCAGTCGCGGCGGCGGCTCCGGGTGGTAGCGGCGGGCGTACGAGCACGCGACGAGGTCGACGCAGTGGTCGGCGTGCAGGTGCGAGAGCAGGACGGCGTCGGCGTCGAAGATGCCGATGTGCCGCTGCATCGCGCCCATCGCGCCGTTGCCGTAGTCGACGAGCAGCCGGAAGCCGTCGTGCTCGACGAGGTACGACGAGCAGCCCGACTCGCGCGACGGGAACGTGCCCGCGCACCCGAGGACGGTGATCCTCACGACGCAACCATCGTCGCGGCCTCGACCCGGCCGATCTCCGGTCCGAGGAAACGGTGGGCCAGCCGGCCGAACGGCTCGGGGTCGCCGGTGCTGAGGAACCGGTGCGCGGGCTCGGCCGCCGCCGGGTCACGGAACGCGTCGTCGCGCGCCAGCACCTTGAACACGTCCTTCGCCGTCTCCTCGGCACTGCTCACGAGCGTCACGTCGTCGCCGAGGACATACGAGATGACACCCGTGAGCAAGGGGTAGTGGGTGCAGCCGAGGATGACCGTGTCGACCCCCGCGGTCACGAGCGGCGTGAGGTACTCCTCGGCAACGGCGAGCAGGTCGGGCGACCACGTCTCGCCGCGTTCGACGAACTCGACGAACCGCGGGCACGCGCGCGACGTCAGCTCGGTGCCTGGTGCCGCGGCGAACGCGTCGTCGTACGCCTGGCTCTCGACGGTCGCGCGGGTACCGATCACGCCGACCCGGTGGTTCCGCGTCGCGGCGACAGCGCGACGGACGGCGGGCAGGACGACCTCGACCACGGGGACGTCGTACCGCTCGCGCGCGTCGCGCAAGCACGCGGCGGACGCGCTGTTGCAGGCGATGACGAGCAGCTTGACCCGGTGCGCCTCGACCAGGTGGTCCATGACGTCGAGCGCGTTGCGGCGGACGTCGGCGAGCGGCAACGGGCCGTACGGTCCGCGCGCGGTGTCGCCGACGTAGACGAGCGGCTCGTGCGGCAGCTGGTCGAGCACGGCACGCGCGACCGTGAGGCCGCCGACGCCGCTGTCGAAGATGCCGATGGGAAGATCGTTCATCGCCCCGCCAGTATCCACGGGCGACACGGCACGGGGCGGCACTTCGGGATGGTCGGCGCCGCGTGCGACGCAGCGGGCCGAGCGGTGCGGCTGACGCTACGCCCAGAGCTGGCCTTCGAGGCGTTCGGCCGCTTCGTCCAGCGTCCCTGCGTACGCGCCCGTCGACAGGTACTTCCAGCCGCCGTCGGCGACGACGAAGCAGATGTCGGCGCGCTCCTCCGCCTTCACTGCCTTGGCCGCCTGGCCGAGTGCGGCGTGCAGGACGGCACCCGTCGAGATGCCCGCGAAGATGCCTTCCTGCTCGACCAGGTCGCGAGTACGGCGCAGCGCGTCGTACGAGTCCACCGAGAACCGCGTGTCGAGTACGTCGGGGTCGTACAGCTCCGGCACGAACCCCTCGTCGATGTTGCGCAGGCCGTAGACGAGATCGCCGTAGCGCGGCTCCGCCGCGACGATGACGATGCCGGGCACCTTCTCCTTGAGGAACCGCCCGGTCCCCATCAACGTCCCCGTCGTCCCGAGCCCCGCCACGAAGTGCGTGATCGTCGGCAGGTCTTCGAGGATCTCCGGGCCGGTCGTCTCGTAGTGGGCTTGCGCGTTCGCCGGGTTGCCGTACTGGTAGAGGAAGACGTACGACGGGTTGTCCGCGGCCATCCGCTTCGCGTGCGCGACAGCGGCGTTCGAGCCCCCGGCCGCGGGCGTCGTGACGATGGACGCGCCGAACATCTCGAGCAGCTGGCGGCGTTCGACCGAGGTGTTCTCCGGCATGACGCAGATCAGCGAGTAGCCGCGCAGCTTGGCGACCATCGCGAGCGAGATGCCGGTGTTGCCGGACGTGGGTTCGAGGATCGTGCAGCCCGGCGTGAGCCGGCCGTCGGCCTCGGCGGCCTGGACCATGAAGAACGCCGCGCGGTCCTTGATCGACCCGGTCGGCTCGTACTGCTCCATCTTTGCCCAGACCCGCACGTCGGGTGACGGCGAGAGCCGTGGCAACCCGACGAGCGGCGTGCGCCCGAGCGAGTCGAGCAGCGAGTCGTAGCGCACCGTCTATCCGCCCGCGACCGCCGGGAGGATGGTCACGACGTCGCCGTCGGAGAGCGCCGTGTCGACGGCGCCGAGGAACCGTACGTCCTCGTCGTTGACGTAGACGTTGACGAAGCGGTGCAGCCCGCCGGAGTCGTCGACGAGGCCGCCGCGCAGCCCGGGGTGACGCGCGTCGAGGTCGGCGAACAGGTCGCCGAGCGTCTCGCCCTTGCCCTCGACCTGCTTCTCGCCAGCGGTGTACTTGCGCAGGATCGTCGGGATGCGCACCTGGACCGTCATGGCGTACAGACTAAGGCCTCTCACTCGGACCGGCGCCGTCGCTGAGCGGGAGTCCGGAGAGTGGCTCGCAAGGCGGAGGAGGAGCCGGTAGCAGCGCTACCGGCGACGACGACAACACGGCGAGGCGCGCTCCGGGCCTCGCGCAGCAGGCGACGGGTCCGGGTGAGAGGTCTTACTCGGGCAGGTTCTGGCGCAGCCATGCGAGCACCATCGGCCAGGCTCGGTCGGCGGCGGACGCGACGTACGAGCCCGGCCGGGCGTCGTTGAAGAACGCGTGCCCCGCGTCCGCGAACCGCTCCACTGTCGTCGGCACCGGTGCGAGCGCGGCGGCCGCGCGCAACGCCTCGACCTGGTCGACGGGGATGCCCGCGTCGCGGTCGCCGTAGAGGCCGAGCCAGGGCGAGCGCAGGCCCGGCGCCAGGTCGAGCAGTGGCGGCACCCCCGCCCACCGCGACTCCGTCACGCCGCCGCCGTAGAACGACACCGCTGCGCCGAGCGCGCGCCTGGCGCCGGCGTAGAGCGCGACGGTGCCGCCCATACAGAAGCCGACGATCGCGGTGCGCGCGGGTGAGACGCCGAGCGACTCGATGGCGGCGTCGACGTCGGCGAGGATGCCGTCGCCGGTCAGCGCACCCATCGTCGGCCGGATCGCGTCGAAGCCGTCGTCGTAGCCGAAGACCATGCCGTGGTAGAGGTCGGGCGCGGTGGCCGCGTAGCCCTCGGCCTCGAAGCGCTTGACGACCTCGGCGATGTGCTGCGTGACGCCGAACGCCTCCTGGACGACGAGCACTCCGCGCGTCACGCGACCTCGACCTCCTCCTCCGTCACGACGCCGTCGACGATGCGGAACGACCGGAGCTCGACCTCGACCGGGTCGCGCACTGACACGACGACGTAGTACGCGTTCGGGTACGCCGCGATCGACACGTCGGTCCGCGACGGGTATGCCTCGGTCGCCGTGTGCGAGTGGTAGATGACGAACTCCTCGTCGTCCTCGCCATGGTCGCGCATCGACCGGAACGCCTGGAACAGCTCGGTGCTGTCCATGACGTAGAACGTCGGCGAGCGCTCGACGTTCGTCATCGGGATCACGCGGGTGGGCCGTCCGTCGCGCAACGCGACCAGGCCGCACGCCTCGTCGGGCGCGTCCGCGCGGGCATGCGCGACGATCGCGTCGTACGACGCGCGGTCGAGCGTCAGCATGGCACGCAGATTATCCGGACCACCGCGACGTAGGGTTGCGCGCGTGCTCGCGACCGCGTTCCGCCTCGGCCTGCGCGCCGTGCGCGCGAGCGGATGGCGCGCTCCGGCGCTCGCGCTGCTGTCGTACGTGCCGGTCGCGCTGTCGGTGTCGGTGCTCGGCGGCGCACTGCTCGTCGTCGGGCTCGTGCTGCACGTCGTCGTCCTGCTCGCGCTCGTCCGCCTTCTCGGCGCCGTACGCCCCGAGCCACTACCGCGGCCACCGGAGGTCGACGCGCTCGGCCGCCGGGTGGCACCGCCGCGCCGGCCGGGCCCGCCGGTGTCCGACGCGGACCGGTCGCCACGGGTCGCGTTGCGCAACGCGTGGCGGCTGTGGCGCCCGGCCATCTCCATCACCGGGCTGTACCTGCTCGCCGAGTTGGCTGCGCTGCTCACTGTCGTCGCGCTGTCCGGCGGCCGGATCGGCGACTACAGCGCGTCGGCGCAGCTCGTCGCGGTGCTGCCGGTGAGCTCAGTGTTCACGGCGTTCGTCTTCCTCGCGGCGCAGCGCGTCGGGCTGGAAGGAGAGACCCGCGTCCTCGTCGCGGCGGCGCATGCCGTGCGAATCGCGCGGACGGCGTACGGGCCGATCCTGCTGCTCACCCTCGCCGAGCCGATCGTCGCGGCGGCCGGCACGCTGGCCATTCCGGAGAAGCATCCGGCGGTCACCCGGGTCGTCATCGTCGGCACGGCGACCGTCCTCGTCGCGACCGCGGTCAAGCTCGTCGTCACGGCGGTCGCCAACGAGGTCTACCTCAGCGGCCCGCGCCTCGACCTACCCGTCCCCGAAGCGCCCCGCTGACACCGCCTCGACGAGCGACTCCTGGAGGAACGACAGCCACTGGTACACCTGCATCTCGGCGTCGTCGGCGTCTCTGTCGTAGACGTCCTCGGTGACGCCGAGTGCGGTGCCGAGGGCGAGGCGTACGTCGTTCAGCGCGGTGAGCCATTGCTCGGCGGTGTCGGTGCCGAGCGCCACCTTGCCGTCGTCGGGCAACGACTCCAGCAACGCCCGCGCCGCCGCGACCTTCGCCTCGCGCAGGTCGTCGTGGATGAGCTCGCGTACGGCCGCCGCCGTCTCCGGGTCGGGCGACGGGTCGGGGAAGAGCCGCTCCGTCACCGGGTTGCGCGGCAGGTCGTCGGCACCAACGAGCGTGACGACGTCGCCGACGAGCTGGCGCAGCAGCACGACCTCGTACGGATCGAGCCTGCCGGTCACGCCCGCACCGGCCGGCCGGAAGGCGCGTGCCACGGACACAGCGTAGTGGGGTCCCGACAAGGGTCGATTCCAGTCATCGCCTCGGAAATGGTGGCGGGCCGCATTGCCGGACCGGACCAGGACCATACGGAGGAGAAGCGATGAAAAGAAGGGTGTTCAGTTCCTGCCTCGCCGCGGCACTGGTGGTGACGGCGCTCGGCGGACCGGCCCGGGCCGCATCGTTCGGCGAGAGCACGCTCGCGTTCCGCGGTACGGCCAGCCTGCCGAAGTTCCCGTGCGCGCTCGGCGATAGGGCGTGCGCGGGGACGTTCGACGGGTTCCTGTCCGGCGTGCTCGCCGGGTCGCAGTACGGCGTCCCGTGGACCGCGGTGCTCGCCGACGCGCCGGTCCTCGCGACCTTCACGTACGCCGATACGGTCGCGAACTGCTCGGCCGGCATCGCGTCGGGCACGCTGAGCAGCCTCTCCGGCTACGAGCACGTGCTCGGCACGTACGGCCAGCCGGATCCGCTGCCACGGCCGGTCGCGAGCGCGTCGGTCACCGGGTCGTTCAGGTGGACCCGGGTCGGTACCGTCGCCCAGCTCAGCATCACGGACGTGACCGTGCAGCTCGAGGTCGGCGGCACCGGATGGGTCACCGTGCTCACCGGCGGTGTCGGCCAGGCGCTCGCGGCGTTCGGGCCGGGGCTCGACTCGGGGAACCTCCCCGACTGCGTGGGCTACCCGAACCGGCCGCCCGTGGACACGACCGTCGCAGGCACCGCGGTGGTGGCCCAGGCCGCCGGATAAGACAAGTGGCACGTTTCGACCACCGCCGGGGAAATAGGCCTTGTAATCGCGTCATCACGTTAAGTCATCGGTGTCGTAGATGACCACATTGGGTCATGTGCCGTCGGTCACGCTGCGTACACACTCCAGTGGTTTGGCGCGACCCCGGAACGCCGACGCGAGCGGGAGTGCAGGATGGCGGACGAGACGCAACGGGCACCCGCACCACCCACGCGCCAATCCGCTCGACAGCCCCGCCGCACGGTCGCGATCGCGACGTCGCTCGGGGTCGTGTTCGCGTCGTTCGCCGTCGTGCTCGTCACGGCCGCGCCCGCGGACGCCGGCTTCTACGAGAACACCGGCCAGTGCGTCGAGGGCACGTTCCACATCGGCCACGGTGTCACCCAGGTGCACGTCCACGCGGTCGGCGCGGCGGGCGAGGACGGGCAGGACGTCACGTCGAACCAGTTCGGCGGGACGGTCGACTGGCCGGGCGGCACCGGCGGCCTCGGGACAAGCGTCGAGACGACGATCCCGGTCACCGCGGGCATGACGCTCTACGTCGGCGTCGCGAACAGCGGCATGCCCGCCGGCG
>CBQZLL010000101.1:0-10049 GCA_967749945.1 uncultured Frankiaceae bacterium | reverse complement strand
CCGTGCCGAGATGGACGGTGTCGGCGGTGACACCAAGGGAGGCGGGCACGTCGATCGCGACCCGCTCTGTCGTGCCGGTCGCCGCGACGGCCTCGGTGACGACGCCGTGCACGAGGACCGCGGTGCGGCGGAACGTCACGTCGTCCGCGTCGAGCCGGGCTGCCATGAGCAGCGACTCGACGAGGCGTTCGAGGCGACGGCTGGCCCGCAGGCCGGCTTCGAGCATCTCGTCGCGCGCGGCCACGTCGACGCGGTCGGCGTAGTGCCGCAACGTCGTCAGCGTGCCGAAGATCGTCGTCAACGGTGTGCGCATCTCGTGGCCGACGAGAGTGAGCAGGCGTTCCTCGAGCTGCTCCGCCTCGCGGAGCATCCGGCGGCTCTCGAGCATCGACGCGAGCAGGTCGGCGAGGGGTGCGATGAGGAGGAGATCCTTCGCGGTGTACGCGCCGATCCGCGTCGACTCGGCGCACACGACGATGGTCACCCGGCCGCGCGCCTTGCCGGGGACGTAGACGCCGCTACGGATCGCGAGGTTGCCCGGGACGTAGCCGGACTCGTGCCGGACGTCGGCGGCGACGATCGGCCGGCCCTGCTCCCACGCCTTGCCGGAGAGCCCCTCGCCCTTCTCGAGTGAGAAGTTGCGGATCCCGGTGTCGTAGCCGTGCATGCCGAAGAGGACGAGGCGCCCGGAGTCGACGTAGCCGACGGCGGTCGCGTCGGCCTTGAGGATCTGCGCGAGCCGACGGACGACGGCGTCCGAGGCGGAACGGTCGCCGACGACGGCCATCGCGTCGGTGACGATCTCGACGAGAAGTTGCACGCGCGCGTCGTCGTCCCGGCGCGCCGCGAGGTAGCCGCGCTGGAACGCGAGCAACGCGACGGCCGCGAGGACGAGCGGTACGGCGACGACGAGCGCGGGGTCCACACGTCCATGGTCGTCGCGCCCCGGGCTACATCGAGATCCCGGGGCAACAACTACCCGGACGGGTGGTGCCGCGTGACGACTTCGGGCTAGGGCGTGTCCCTACGCCAGTCGCTCGACGATCATCGCCATGCCCTGCCCGCCACCGACGCACATGGTCTCGAGGCCGAACGTCTTGTCGCGGAACTCGAGGCCGTTGAGCAGCGTGCCGGTGATGCGTGCGCCCGTCATGCCGAACGGGTGCCCGACGGCGATGGCGCCGCCGTGGACGTTGAGCCGCTCGATGTCGATGCCGAGGTCGCGGTAGCTCGGGATGACCTGGGCGGCGAACGCCTCGTTGATCTCGACGAGGTCGATGTCGCCGATCGACATGCCGGCCTTGGCGAGCGCGCGCTTGGTCGCCTCGACCGGGCCGAGGCCCATGATCTCCGGCGACAGCGCGGAGACGCCCGTCGACACGATGCGGGCCAGCGGCGTGATGCCGAGCTCGTGCGCCTTGGTGTCGCTCATGACGATCACGGCGGCGGCGCCGTCGTTGAGCGGGCAGCAGTTGCCGGCGGTAATGGTGCCGTCGGGGCGGAAAACCGGCTTGAGCTCGCGCACCGCCTCGATCGTCACGCCGGGACGCGGGCCGTCGTCGGCGGATACGACGGTGCCGTCGGGCGTCGTGACCGGCGTGATCTCGCGGGCCCAGAACCCGTCGGCGATGGCCTTCTCGGCGAGGTTCTGCGACCGGACGCCGAACTCGTCCTGGTCCTCGCGGGTGACGGTCTTGAGCTGCGCGAGGTTCTCCGCGGTCTGGCCCATCGCGAGGTAGATGTCGGGGAGCTTGCCGTCCTGGCGCGGGTCGTGCCACGTCTGCCCGCCCTGGGCGTACGACTCGGAGCGCGACCGCGCTTCGTCGTAGAGCGGGTTCATGGTGTCGGGGTGGCTGTCGCTGTTGCCCTTGGCGTAGCGGCTCACGCACTCGACGCCGGCGCTGACGAACACGTCGCCCTCGCCGGCCTTGATGGCGTGGAACGCCATCCGTGTCGTCTGCAGGCTGCTCGCGCAGTAGCGGGTCAGCGTCGTCCCGGGCACGTCGTCGAGACCGAGCAACGTCGCGACGACGCGCGCCATGTTGAAGCCCTGCTCGCCGCCGGGGAGGCCGCAGCCGAGCATGATGTCGTCGATCGTGTGGGGGTCGAGCGCGGGTAGCTTGTCGAGCGCGGTACGGATGATCGTCGCGGTGAGATCGTCCGGTCGCAGGTCCTTCAACGAGCCCTTGAACGCGCGCCCGATCGGCGAGCGGGCGGTCGCGACGATGACGGCCTCAGCCATGACGTTCTCTCCCTAGGTCGGGGTCTTCCCGGAGACGCTATCCGACGCCGCGCGGACCTCGTCGGCGAGCGCGGCGGCCCACAGCGCGTAGCCGTCGGCGGACGGGTGGAAGTGGTCCGACGAGAGGTAACGCCCTGGGTCGCTCCGGAATGCCCGACCGGTCTCCGCGCCGATGTCGACGGTGACGGCGCCCGCCGCGCGCGCCGCCTCGCGCGTCGCCTCGCCGACGCGGCGTCCCTCCCACGCGACGACCTGGCGCAACGGCGGCAGGAACGCCGTCGCCGACCCCATGTCGGGACAGGACCCGACGACGACGGAGGCACCGGCGGCGCGGAGCCGTTCGACCGCGCGCCGGACGTCGTCGCGCAGGGCGTCGAGACGGGTCAGGTGGGTGGCGTCGTTCGCGCCGATGAGGATGACCGCGACGTCCGGAGGATGTACGAGAGCGCGCGACACCTGCGTCGCGAGGTCGGCGGCGCGCGAGCCCGAGACACCGAGCCCGTCGAGCGAGACGAACCGTCCGGTGTCCGCGATCGCCCGCGCGATCCGTCCGGCGACGCTGTCCTCGACGCGCGAGACGCCGACGCCCGACGCGGTCGAGTCGCCGAGCACCGCGAGCCGCAGCGGCGGCGTGAACGCCCGCCCGAACGTCCCGCCGATCGACGGGGCCGTCTCCGCCGAGAGGAACTCGCGACGGCTGACGACCAGCGCCTCGACTCCCAGCAATGCCCCGCCCGCCAGTACGGTCGCCGCGGCCGCGCGGATCAGCACCCGCCCCATGCGAGACACGGTACGCGTCAGGGCACCGTCAGGGACTCGGTCACGACACCGTCCTCGCCGAAGACGAGGAACCGGTCGAACGACCGCATGAACCACCGGTCGTGCGTGACCGCGAGCACCGTTCCCTCGAACGCCGCGAGCCCGTCCTCCAACGCCTCCGCGGACGCCAGGTCGAGGTTGTCCGTCGGCTCGTCGAGCAGCAGCATCGTCGCGCCGCGCACTTCGAGCAGCAGGATCTGGAACCGCGCCTGCTGCCCGCCGGACAGGTGTCGAAATTTCTGGTCACCTGCCACGTCGAGCTCGTACCGGCCCAGCCGTGACATCGCCTTGCCGCGGTCGTGGCTCTCGGCCCAGAGCACGTCGCCGAGCGTCTTGTCCTGCCGCGTCGGGTCGTCGGGCGTCTGCGCGAAGTACCCGGGAACGACGCGCGCGCCGAGGCGCGCCTCGCCGGTGTGGTTGACGTTCTCGCCGGCGAGCAGGCGGAGGAAGTGCGACTTGCCGGTGCCGTTCGGGCCCAGCACTCCCACACGTTCGCCGAAGAACACCTCGGTCGACCACGGCTTCGTCAGCCCGGTCAGCTGCAGGTCCTCGACGACGAGCGCGCGCACGCCCGTACGGCCGCCGCCGAGACGCATCGCGACCTTCTGTTCCTTGACCTGCTCGGGCGGCGGGCCCGCCGCCTCGAACTTCTCCAGCCGCGTCACCATCGCGCGGTAGCGCGAGGCCATGTCGGGGCTGATCTTCGCCTGGGCGCGCAACGTGTTGACGAGGTCCTTGAGGCGCCGGTGCTCCTCGTTCCAGCGTCGGTGCAGCTCGTCGAGCCGGTCCATCCGCGCGCGCCGCGCGTCGTGGTACGTCGCGAAACCGCCGCCATGCACCCACGCGCCGTGCGCCTCCACGGTGACGACCTTCGTCGCGGTGTTGGCGAGCAGTTCGCGGTCGTGCGAGACGTACAGGATCGTCTTGGGGCACTCGGTGAGGGTGCGTTCGAGCCAGCGCTTGCCCTCGACGTCGAGGTAGTTGTCGGGCTCGTCGAGCAGCAGGACCGACGCGTCGCTGCGGACCAGCGCTTCGAGCGCGAGCCGCTTCTGCTCGCCCCCGGACAGCGTGCGGACCGGGCGATGGCCGACGGTGGAGAAGGGCTCGCCGAACGCCGCGACCGTGCACGTGTCCCACAGCACCTCGGCGTCGTAGCCGCCCGCGTCGCCCCACGCGGCGAGGGCGTGGGCGTAGCGCATCGAGGTGCGTTCGTCCTCGCGCTCCATCATCGCGAGCTCGGCGGCGTCGAGCTCCGCCGCCGCGCCGCGCAACGCCGGCTCGCCGAGCCCGATGAGCAGGTCGCGCACGGTCGAGTCGTCGTTGATCGAGCCGATGAACTGGCGCATGACGCCGAGGCGCCCGCCATGCGTGACGACACCGCCCGTCGGCGCGAGGTCGGCGGTGACGAGGCGGAGCAGGGTCGTCTTGCCGGCGCCGTTCGCGCCGACGAGCGCGACGTGCGCGCCGTCGCCGACGCGGAACGACACGTCCTCCAGCAGCGGGCGGCCGTCGGGGAGCGCGTACGAGAGATGCGCGACATCGATGTAGCTCACGAACGGTAGAGGGTCGCAGACGCGGACGGGCGGGTCAGGTCCATTACGCCTCGCTGACCCCGGCGAGCAGGCCGACCGAGTCGAACGCCGTCGCGAAGTCGTCGCGCAACGCCCGCATCTGCTTGTCCGCGCGGATCGCGCCGATCCACCCGCCCAGCCAGCCGCTGGCGAGCTTCTCGAACCGCACGACCGTCACGCCTCCGTCGCCGGCCATGACCCTGATGCCGACCTTGAAGTACTGCGCCAACGCGCCGACGAACGCGTTCGCGATCTTGTTTCCGCGCTCGGCGACGGCGTACCAGTCTTCCTTCCAGGCGACCTTGAACTTCCGGGCGGCCAGCTCCTGTGCGGCGCGGTCCCGCGCGGCGGCCGCGTCAAGGCGGACGGCGACGTCGACGTACTTCATGTGCCCTCCTGTCATGGGTACGACCGTCGGTACGCTACGCCGCGTGGACTACTCCGAGTCGCTCGTCGACCTCGTCGGCAACACGCCCCTCGTCCGGCTCACGCACGTCACCGCCGGGCTGAGACCGCTCGTCCTCGCGAAGGTCGAGTACTTCAACCCCGGCGGGTCGGTGAAGGACCGCATCGCGCTCGGCATGATCGAGGCGGGGGAGAAGTCCGGAGCCCTCAAGCCCGGCGGCACCATCGTCGAGCCGACCAGCGGCAACACCGGCGTCGGCCTCGCTATCGTCGCCGCGCAGCGCGGCTACAAGTGCGTGTTCGTCATGCCGGACAAGATGAGCTCGGAGAAGGTCGCGTTGCTGCGCGCGTTCGGCGCCGAGGTCGTCGTCTGCCCGACGGCTGTCGCGCCGGAGGACCCTGACTCGTACTACTCGGTGTCCGACCGGCTCGCCCGCGAGATCCCGAACGCCTGGAAGCCCAACCAGTACACCAACCCGATGAACCCCGAGGCCCACTACCGGTCGACCGGGCCGGAGGTCTGGAAGCAGACCGAAGGCCGGATCACCCACTTCGTCGCGGGCATCGGCACCGGCGGCACCATCGGTGGTACGGGCCGCTACCTCAAGGAGCAGAACCCCAACGTCGTCGTCGTCGGCGCCGACCCCGAAGGCTCGGTGTACTCCGGCGGGTCCGGGCGCCCGTACCTCGTCGAGGGCGTCGGCGAGGACTTCTGGCCGGACACGTACGACCGCACCGTGGTCGACCGGATCGAGGCGATCAGCGACGCGGACTCGTTCAACACCACCCGGCGCCTCGCCCGCGAGGAGGGACTGCTCGTCGGTGGCTCGTGCGGTCTCGCCGCCGCGGCGGCGTTGCGCGTCGCGAAGGAGCTCGGTCCCGACGACGTCATGGTCGTGCTGCTGCCGGACGGCGGCCGTGGTTACCTCTCGAAGATCTTCAACGACGAGTGGATGGCCGACTTCGGCTTCCTCGTCAAGGAGTCCGGCGAGCCGACGGTCGGCGAAGTGCTGGGCCGCAAGGGTTCCGCGCTGCCCGAGCTGGTGCACGTCCATCCGCACGAGACGGTCGGGTCGGCCATCGCGATCCTCCGCGAGTACGGCGTCTCGCAAATGCCCGTCGTCAAGGAGGAGCCGCCCGTCATGGCCGCCGAGGTCGTCGGCGCGGTCGTCGAGCGCGAGCTGCTCGACGCGGTGTTCCACGACCGCGGTGCCCTCGACGCGCCGCTGTCCACGTTCATGTCGAAGCCGCTGCCGGCCATCGGTTCGGGCGAGCCGGTGTCGGCCGCGATGCACGCGTTGGAGAGCGCGTCCGCCGCGCTCGTCCTCGACGACGGCAAGCCGGTCGGCATCCTCACCCGCTCCGACCTGCTCGGGTTCCTGGCGGGAGGCGCACGCTGAACCTGACGGTCGGCGGGTGTTGTCGTGATCGTCGCGGCCGCCGTGCGCAGTATGTCGAGGGACCCGCGCGCATACTGGCGGCTGCCGTCGAAATGACTCTCGACTACAGGCCACTACTCGCAACGAAGACTCTCAACGTGAGGACGCGATGACCTGGGACCCGGCCGAGTACGGCTTCGAGACGCTCGCGATCCACGCGGGCCAGGACCCGGACCCGGCCACCGGCGCGGTCATCACGCCGATCTACCAGACCTCGACGTACGCGCAGAGCGCCGTCGGCGTGCACCAGGGCTACGAGTACTCGCGCTCGGGCAACCCGACGCGGACGGCGCTGGAGGAGTGCCTCGCGGCGCTGGAGCAGGGCGCGCGCGGGCTGGCGTTCGCGAGCGGACTTGCGGCCGAGGACTGCG
The DNA here is from genome assembly GCA_967749945.1 of uncultured Frankiaceae bacterium. Classification (GTDB taxonomy): domain Bacteria; phylum Actinomycetota; class Actinomycetes; order BP-191; family BP-191; genus BP-191. The sequence goes on along the minus strand of CBQZLL010000101.1, from coordinate 3,202 downwards.
TGCTGCGGACGGCGCTGAAGCCGGGTGACCACGTCGTGATCCCCGACGACGCGTACGGCGGGACGTACCGGCTGTTCGACCGCGTCGCGAAGAAATGGGGCGTCGCCTTCACGCCCGCGAAGCTGTCCGACCCGGCGGCGGTCGCCGCGGCATGCACGCCCGAGACGCGGATGGTCTGGGTGGAGACGCCGACCAACCCGGTGCTCGACATCGCGGACATCGCGGCGCTCGCCGCGATCGCGCACGACCGCGGCGCGTTGCTCGTCGTCGACAACACGTTCGCGTCGCCGTACCTGCAGCAACCGCTCACCCTCGGCGCGGACATCGTCGTGCACTCCACGACGAAGTACCTCGGCGGGCACAGCGACGTCGTCGGCGGCGCGCTCGTCGTCGCGGACGCGTCCCTGGGCGAGGACCTCGCGTACCACCAGAACGCGATAGGCGCGATCGCGGGTCCGTTCGACGCCTGGCTGGTGCTGCGCGGCGCCAAGACGCTCGCGGTGCGGATGCGCCAGCACTGCGCGAACGCGCAGCGCGTCGTCGAGCTGCTGACCGCGCACCCGGCCGTCGAGCACGTCTACTACCCGGGCCTGCCGGAGCACCACAACCACGAGGTCGCGGTGAAGCAGATGAGGGACTTCGGCGGCATGGTGTCGTTCCTCGTCAAGGACGAGGAGACGGCGCTACGGGTCGCGGCGTCGACGCGCATCTTCACGCTCGCCGAGTCGCTGGGCGGCGTCGAGTCGCTCATCGAGCACCCGCACCGGATGACGCACGCGTCGGTCGCGGGCTCGCCGCTCGAAGTGCATCCCTGTCTGGTCCGGCTCTCGGTGGGCATCGAGGACGGCGACGACCTCGTGGAGGACGTACGCCGCGCTCTTGGTTGACGCCCTGATAGTTAGGCGCCTAAGGTTCACCCCGTGGACGACGGCATCCAGCAGCCGATCGCACGCGTGCTCAACATCGCCGGGCGCATGACGTCCGCGCGATTCGAGCGGGTGCTGGACGCGAACGGCCTCACGGCCGCCGGGTGGCACGTGCTCATGCTGCTCGCCCGTACCGACGGGCTCCCGCTGCGAGACGTCGCGGAGCGCTGCTACGTCAGCGCGGCCACGGTCACCGGCGTCGTCGACACGCTCGAACGCGACGGCCTCGTCGCGCGGGAGCGCGACACGGCGGACCGGCGGGTCGTCCGGGTGCGACTCACCCCCGAGGGCGGCCGGCGGCTAGCGGCGGCGAAGGGCAGCGTGGCGGCCGCAATGGCACCGATCTTCGGCGATCTGCCGGCGCGAGAGGAGGCCGTCGTACGCCGCTTTCTGCTCCGGACGATCGCCCGGCTCAACGAGGAAGGAACACCGTGACCGCACCACCCATCAAGGTCGAACGCCTGCGCAAGGTCTACGCCAGCGCGGGCCGGGAGATCCGCGCCGTCGACGGCATCGACCTCGAGGTAGCGCAGGGCGAGTTCTTCGGGCTGCTCGGCCCGAACGGCGCCGGCAAGTCGACGATCATCGGCATGCTCACGACCCGGGTCCTCCCGACCGAGGGCCGCGCGTACGTCGCCGGCATCGACGTCGTCGCCGACCCCGCGACGGCGAAGCGGCACATCGGCGTCGTCCCCCAGACCAACACGCTCGACCGCCAGCTCTCGGTCGTCGAGAACCTCGAGTTCCACGGCCGGTACTTCGGCATGTCGCGCAAGCAGGCGGCGGCCCGGTCGGCAGAGCTGCTCGACCAGTTCCACCTCGCCGACCGCGCGAACGCCGCCGTACCGGAGCTGTCCGGCGGAATGGCGCAGCGCCTCATGGTCGCCCGGGCGCTCGTGCACGACCCGGAGATCCTGTTCCTCGACGAGCCGACCTCGGGCATCGACCCGCAGACCCGGCTCGCGCTCTGGAAGATCCTCCGCGACTTGCACGCGGCCGGGCAGACCATCCTGCTGACCACGCACTACATGGAGGAGGCGGACGCGCTCTGCGAACGCCTCGCGATCATCGACCACGGCAAGCTGCTCGCCCTCGGCGCGCCGGCCGAGCTCAAGGAAGGGCTCGGCGCGGACACCGTCATCACGCTGACGTTCGCCGAGTCGCCGGCGAAGATCGTGCCCGAGATCGACGCGCTCCCCGCCGTCGACCACCTCGAGGAGACCGACCACACGGTCCGCGTCTACGCCGCCGACGCCGCCGGTCTCCTTGCTGACGTCGTCACCCTCGCGACGACCTCGAACATCCGCGTCACCGACGCGTCGTCGCAGCCACCTACGCTCGAGGCCGTGTTCCTCGCGCTCACCGGACGGGACCTCCGTGAATGACAGCGCCGGCGGGGTTTGGGGCCCCGCTTCGGCGAGGAGGCCGGGGTTGGGGCCCCGGCCGGGAAGGAAGCAATGACCGCCACCACCATCCGCACCGTCGCGCCGCGCTCGGCGCTGACCGGACCGCGCCAGGCGTTCGTCGCGCTGCTGCTGCGCGACGTCCGTGTGCTGCGCAAGAACCTCAAGTCGTTCCTGCTCCGTACGATCATGCAGCCGTTGCTGTTCACGTTCGTCTTCGCGTACGTCTTCCCGAAGATCGGCCAGGGTGTCGGCGGGTCGGGCGGCGGGCGTCCCGGCGCGCCGACGTTCGCGACGATCCTCGTGCCCGGCCTGCTCGCGGTCGCGATCATCTTCCAGGGCATCCAGTCGGTCGCGTTGCCGCTCGTCCAGGAGTTCTCGTACACCAAGGAGATCGAGGATCGCGTCCTCGCGCCGATGTCGGTCGGTCTCGTCGGCTTCGGCAAGGTCGTCGCGGGCGCGATCCAGGCCGGGCTCTCGGCGGTCGTGGTCTTCCCGATCGTCATGAACATCCACGCGAAGGGCGAAGGGCCGACGGTCGAGCACGCGGACTGGGCGCTGTTCGTCGTCGTGCTGGTGCTCGCGTCGTTCCTGGGAGCGTCGTTCGGCCTCTTGATCGGGACGTCGTTCGCGCCGCAGCAGGTGCCGCTCGTCTTCTCGATCATCGTGCTGCCGCTGACGCTGCTCGGCTGTATCTACTACCCGTGGGGGACGTTGTCGCCGATCGCCTGGCTCAAGTACGGCGTGCTCATCAACCCGCTCGTCTACATGAGCGAGGGCATGCGCGCCGCGTTGACGCCACAACTACCGCACATGAACGTCGCCGTCGTGCTGCTCGCGATGGTCGCGGCGACGTCGGTGCTGCTCGTCGTG
>CBQZLL010000100.1:0-10328 GCA_967749945.1 uncultured Frankiaceae bacterium | reverse complement strand
CGAGCGCACCGGCCGGCGAGCGTTACGCGGTCGTGTGGGCCGAGCTGCCCCCGAGCTCGCCGCCACCGGGCGGCGGCGTCGCGGTCGTCAACCGGGTCGGGCTTCGGGTGTACCTCTCGATCGGTCCCGGCGGCGAGCCGCGTACCGACTTCGTCATCGAGTCGCTGACCGCCGAGCGGGACGCGCAACGCAAACCCGTCGTCAAGGCGACCGTCCGCAACACCGGCGGCCGTGCGCTCGACCTCTCCGGCACCCTCAACCTCACCGACGGCCCGGGCGGCCTGAGCGCCGGACCGTTCGACGCGCGGCTCGGCACCACGCTCGCCATCGGCGCGAGCGAGGACGTCACGGTCCCGCTCGACGCGTCGCTGCCGGACGGCCCGTGGCTGGCGAAGATCGAGCTGCGGTCGAGCACCACGGTGCGGACGGCGGAGGCGACGATCACGTTCCCGAGCGCCGCGGGCGGCGTGGCCTCGCCGGTCGCCGCCCATGGCGCGGGCTCGTCGGCGAACGTGCTGCCGTACATCCTCGGCGGCGTCGGCGTGGTCGCGTTGCTCCTGGCCCTGCTGGTGCTGATCCTGCTGCGCCGCCGCAGGCGCGCCGAGCCGGTGGCGGTGCTGCCGCTCGAGGAGGTCCTGGCCGAGCTGCGGATCGCGACGGGTGCGCGGCGGGCCGAGCTCATGGTGCAGGCGGCGGCGTACGGCAAGGACGCGATCATGGCGTCGCCCGCGCTCGCCAGCCTGCCCGTGCAGACCGCCCGTGACCTCGGCGAGAGAGTGGCGAAGGCCGGGCGTTAGAGGACCGCCCGGGGAGGCGTACGGCGGGCGATCCGGGGTACGCAGTCCGGCCGTGCGGACTCCCAGCGTTCGCGTACTGACGCTCGTCGTCGTCCTGACGGTCCCGTGTCCGGAGACGGCCTCGTGGGCAACGATGCCGCCTCCGGCTGCGGCCCGTCCGTTGCAGGTCGCGGGCAATGCTCTCGTCGACGACACCGGTCAGGTCGTCCAGCTGCGCGGCGTCAACAGGTCGAGTCCGGAGACCCTCTGCCTCGGCCGTGGGCGTCACTCGTACTTCTACGGACCCACCGACGCCGACAGCGTCACCGCGATCAGGTCGTGGGGCGCCAACGCCGTGCGCATCCCTGTCAACGAGGACTGCTGGCTCGGCCGCCTCGGCCTGCCGGCGTCGGGCACCGCGGCGGACTACCGGGCGCAGCTGACGTCGTATGCGCGGTTGCTCGTCGCCGGTGGTCTCAACGTCATCCTCGACGTGCACTTCGCGGAGACGACCGTCGCTGGCGTCCCGAGCCCTTCGGTCGGTCCGGCGCCGATGCTCGACGCCGCGCACGGTGCAGAGCTCTGGCGGTCGGTCGCGACGACGTTCCGCGGCGAGGACGCCATCGTCCTCGATCTCTACAACGAGCCGCACGACATCACCTGGGACTGCTGGCTGGCCGGCTGCTCGACCTACGCGGGGATGCAGGAGCTCGTCGACGCGGTGCGGTCGACCGGCGCGACGAACGTGCTGATCGCGACCGGCCCTTCGTGGGGCAACGACCTCGGGCGCTGGCCCGCCTACCGCCCCGTCGACCCGGCCGGCCTCCTCGCGGCCGGCGTACACGTCTATCCCGACAGCGGCTGCGCGTCCCCAGCTTGTCTCGACGAACGCGTGCGTCCGGTCGCGGCCGAGGTGCCGGTCGTCGTCGGCGAGTTCGGCGACACCGACTGCCTCGGGCCGTTCCTCGACGTGGTGCCGGGCTGGGCGGACCCGTACGGCATCTCCTACCTCGCCTTCACCTGGAACGTCCCCCCCGCGCCGTGCGCCGGGTACCACCTGATCGCGGACTTCGACGGATCGCCCACTCCGGGTGGCGCGACGTACCGCCGGCACCTGCTCCTGCGCGACCCGATGGGGGCGACGTCACCGGGACCCGTTCCAGGTGGCTCGGCTCGGCACACGCCGGGGCGTTAGGCTCACCCGCCATGGACATCGAGGTCGTCTATAGCGTCATCCTCGTCGGGGTGTTCCTCGTCATCGGCTGGTTCGCGTTGTACGTCGTCTACAAGCTCTACCAAGGGCAGCGGTAGCGCTGACCTGCGCAACCGCCTCTGCCCTGCGAAAGCACGCGCTGGCTCGCGACGGTAGCCGATGGTTGTGACCGTGCGAACCAGTGGATCATGCCCAACCCAAGTACTGGTGGTCGCCGATACCGATGGCCACCGGGAGCGCGCGCACAGCAGAAGGCCCCGGCTGCGTAACACGCCGCCGGGGCCCTCCTGACCGAGCTACTTGGTGATGTCGCCGAGGCACTGTTGCACGGGCAGGGTCGGGTAGACGCCGGTGAGGCAACCGTCGAGCGTCGGCGGCTGCCCGCCGACGATCTGCCCGAGCTCGTCGGTGCTGAGTTCGGTGAGGGTGTGCTTGGTCAACGTGAGCTTCATCGTGCTCCCTGGCTGGGTGGAGGGACACCGGACATCGCGAACGTTCGCCGCACCGGGCTACCGCTCCTGCGTCCAGCCGCACGCAGGTTTCCGCCAGGAACAACGTCGGACGATCGCGCTCCAGATCCGTCGACTGGCGTCCCGCCCTCACGTCTTGGAGCAACTAGCTCGCCGGGTTGACGCTGAGGCTGGTGACCTTGGGCTTGGCGAGGTCGACCGTTGCGGCGAAGCTGAGCCCGGTGTCGGAGGAGCTTCCCTTGATACCCCAGACACGGTTCTGGCGAAGGTCGATGCCGTAGCTGACCTGGTTGGACGTCGCGGTGGCGAGGGCGCGGTCGACGTTACGATGGGCGCGGACCGCCTTGATCGCGTCGTCGCTGTCGGTGCGCCATGCACCGGAGCGGACGCGCCGCAGGTCGACTCGGTCCTGCGCCGTCAGCGGGTCGGCGACGCATACGACCGGATGACCCTCACGCACGATGAAGACCGTTCCCCGGTTCTTCTTGGTGGAGTAGTACACGAACTGCCAGGTGTTGCTGCGGCCGTCGCCGACGCGGGCGTCCGCCTCGCCGTTGTAGTGCGGGTCGATCAGGCGCCACACGTCGTCGTCGATCGAACCGCATGGGAACCGGTCCGCTGGCTGCGGCTTGGCGTTGGGATCACCGGAGACGCCGCTCGCCGCCACGGAGGGGGAGCGCTCGGCTCCGATGACGGCGAACAGCGTCGCGTCCGACGCCCAGCGCTTCGCCACCGGCCGCGCCCGAGCCACGGCGGCGAGTGCGGTCATCGCCGTTACGGCGGTGACGGTCACCGCGCGGCTGCGTTCGGCGAGCGGGGTGTCGTCGAGTACGCCGGCGACCACGGTGTGCCGCCCGGGCGTCGTGAACGCGACGCTGGCCGTGAACGAGCCGTCGGCCTCAGCGCGGGTCACCGCCAGTTGGCGCGTGCCCTCCCAGAGGCGCACCTCGAGCACCGGGGCAGGTGCCACGTCGGCGAGGCTGACGGTGCCGCGGAACGTGACATACGCGTGGACCGATACGCGGGAAGGCCCGGTGAGGTTTACCGCCACCGGCTCGGCGGCGACCCGGGCCGGGGCGACAGTGAGCATCGACAGGCCGGCGCACAGCGCGGCGGCGCGGCCTCCACGACAGATCATGCTGATGCGTTCTGCACGCGGTCCGCAGCTCCTTCCGGCCCGGCCCGCGAGGGCTGAACGGGTACGCACGATCTAGCTCGCCGTGACGATGACCTGGGCGGTCTGGTGCCCGGGTCCATCGGTACGTCGGTGTGTTCGTGGACGACGCGGAACGGCAGCGTCGCATCCTCGGCGTCGGAGGCGCGGCACAGGTCCCAGACGACCTCGGTGCGCGAGCCGGTGACGAGGCTCGCCGGTCCTGAGTAGCGCTGGCACCGGTTCGCCGAGTCGGGCGTCTTCGGCTGCTCCTCCGATAAGCAGGCGGCGGGCGCGGCGCCCCTGCACGGCATTCCTGGCAGATCGTGACGAGCCGTCTGGTCATTTCGAGCGACCTCGTTCGAAGCGGGCACGGGGCGCTGAGGGCCGCACTAGCGTCCGCCGTAACCAGCCCTGGGAGGGGTCGCTATGCTCAGACTCGGCAAGAAGTCCGTATCGGCGGAGCGGACGCCCGACACGCTCGAAGTGGTCCACCACGAGATTCCGGACACGGCGGCCGGCGCCGGTGCGCCGGCGATCCCCGCCCGCGCGTACCGCGACGGCGGCATCACCTGGCGGATGATGATGCAGGCGACCGCGGTCGCCGAGGTCGTCGGCTTCGGCGCGTTGCTCGTCGGGCTCGCGGTGTACGGAACCGGCACCTTCGGGCCGGCCATCGTCGCCGCCGTGCTGTTCGCCGTGGCGGCGGTGTGGATCCCGCGGATGACGAAGGCGAGCACGATCTACTCGCTCGTCGTGTCGAGCCTCACGCTGTTGCTGTTCGGCGGGCTGTTCTTCGGATGGACCGGGTATCTCCACATCACGTCGTGGTTCGAAGTCACCTTCGCGACGGCGTCGACGGTCGTCCCGATCGCGGGCATCGTCGCGGCGACCGCGACGCTCCGGCACCACGACGGCGACAACGCCGCGAAGACGCCCGCGATGGTCACCGGGATCGTCTGCGCGGCGCTCGTGCTCGTGGGCGTCGTCGGCTCGGTCGCGTCGAGCGACGCGACCCGGCTGCCGGGCGACGTCACCGTGGCTGCGCAGAACTTCAAGTTCGAGCAGACCGCGATCACCGCGAAGGCGGGCGACGTCGCGATCTACTTCGAGAACAAGGACCCGTTCGCGCACAACGTGGCCATCAGGGGTCACGGCGCGTCGAGCGACGCGAACGGCGGCCAGTCGATCCGCCACGTCTTCAAGAGCCTGCCGGCCGGTTCGTACGAGTACTACTGCACGATCCACCCGGACGAGATGAAGGGGACGCTCACCGTCACCTAGTCACTTGCCGGCGAGCCGCCGGAGCAGGCCACCCCGGAGCCGGGCCGCGAGACTCTCGTGGCTCGGCTCCGCTGGAGTCGCTGGAGTCGCTGGAGTCGATGGGGTCGTGGGCGCCGCGCTGGGCGTCGGCTTGGGCCGGGGCGCGAGCGGCGCGTCGTAGTCGGCACGCGCGATCGCGTCGACGATGCCGTCGACGTCGTAGCTCTCGGATCCGGGAATCTGCTCGACCAGGCCGACGAGGACGTTGTCGCGCAGCACGATCGCTTCGAGCCCCGCCGCGCCGTCGGCGTCCCAGATCGCCTCGCGCCCGTCGGGGATGACGATGCGCACGCTGTACTCGTAGACGCCGACCGGATGGACGTGCGCGAACGCTCCGCGCGCGCGCAGCCGCTCGACCACCGCGTTCGCCGTCGCTTCCTCCACGACGGTCAACCTATGACACGACGCGGGGCCCGGCCGGATCGACCGGGCCCCGCGCCGGGATGGGTCAGACCGTACGCAGCGCGATCGTGACGAAGTTCGCCGCCGCGTCCGCGAGCAGCGCGGGCAGCGAGACGCCGCCCTCGCCCACGGAGGCGCCGAAGTCGGAGCCCCCCGCGACGCCGAGCGTGTCGACGATGCCGAGCGCCTTGTTGCCGTCGGTGACGTCGGCCACCGGGCCGCCCGAGTCGCCGGGGGTGACCAGGCCGTCGGTGTAGTGCTGCGTGCCGTCGTTGAACGCGAGCACGCCGACGCGGCTCTCCTGCGTCGCCGTGGTGAGGTCGACGCCGACGCCGTAGCCGGAGAACTGGATCAGGTCACCGAGCCCAGACGACGACGCGGTCGAGACGCCGGTCGGGATGTTCGGGTGACCCTTCATCGCGGCGTTGACGAGGCCGAGGTTGCCCGCGTCGATCGCGACGAGCGAGAAGTCCAGCGCGGCCGACACGTACGCCACGGTGCCGATGCGGATGCCCCGCGAGCCGAGCGTGTTCCCGGTCGCCAGGTTCACGACCTGGCCGACGCCGGTGGTGCAGTGCGCTGCGGTGCCGGCGTACGTCGCGCCGTTGCTGCCGTCGTAGATCCAGTTCAGCGTGCAGCCCGAGCTGCCCAGCCAGATCGCGACGCCGGGCTGGATGGTGTTCGCCGCGTGCGCGGCCGGAGCGGTGTAGCCGAGGGCCGCCGTCGCGAGGGCGACGAGGGCGGTGGTGACGCGCTTCATCTGAGGGGTCCTCCGTGTTGGTGGTGACTTAGAGGTGGTTGCAGAGCCCCAGCCCTGCTGCGCCGCGCCCAGACGCCGACCGGCGGCGTTCTCGGTCGCCTGCGGGCAAAACCAGCCCGCAGGCTCCCTGCGGCCTTGCCGGATCGACGCCCGGACGCGGCTCGCGACGGGCCGGAGCTCTGCAACCACCTCACGGGACGAGGTCGTCCCCGCCCGTCTGGACGGCGACGATCGCTCGGTCTTCGGTCGACTGCGCCTTCGAGGTGCATCCGGGCAGGCAGCCGTCGACGAACACCGCGTACGCCCGGCCGTCCGGGCCCACCTCGATGTCCGCGTAGTCGGCGATGTTGTTCAGGCAGCCCCCGAGCTTGGAGAGGCAGCCGTACTGGAGCGGGTCGCTCGTCACCTGCTGTGGGGTGATGGTGGGTGTCGCTGACGCGGCGTCGGTCACGACGGCGACATACCCGTTCCAGCGGATGGAATCCGGCGCGTTGCCCGGGTTGTGGTCCCACCCGGCCGCGTCGTCGGTGGTGCCGTAGAACGCCACCGCGACCCGCCCGTCGGCGCCCGCGACGACGACCGGGAACAGGCCGCCGACCAGCCCGGGCACCGAGATGGCGTACGGGCCGGTCCACGTCGCGCCGCCGTCGGTCGACCGCGCGAGCGCGGGCTTCCATGAGGCGTCCATGTAGGCGAGGTAGAGCGTGCCGTCCGGCGTCACCGCGATGTCCGGCGCGTCCGACTCCGAGCCGAACGGCACTGGGTGGTCGGCCCAGCTCAGCCCGTTGTCGGGCGTGGACCGCACGTGCAGGCCGCACTGGCTGGTGGGCTCGTACAGCACGCCGTCCGCGTCGGTGATCGGCGCGCCCTGGAACGCGCACCCGACGCCGTGCGGCGCGCTCGTCAGCCAGGTGAGGCCGCCGTCCGCGGAGACGCCGCAGTCGGTGTGCGAGAGGCCGTTGGCGCAGACGTACATGAGGTTGGGGTAGAGCAGGCCGGTCGGGTCGGTGTACGTCACCCGCTTGCCGAACGCGACCTTCTGGTGGTCGGTCACGCCGCCGCCGCACGCGGCCGGGTGGGTCCTCCAGGTGGCGCCGTTGTCGTCGCTCCAGGATAGGACCGTGCAGCCGAGCGTCGTGTGGGCGCCCCTGACCCGGCCGGGGGGGTGGGCGACGACGAGGACCCGGTCGGCCGCGAACGAGATCGCCGGCACCGGCGACAGGCGGCTCCAGTGGGCCCCGTCGTCGGTGGACCGGCCGACGGCGTCCCAGCCGCCGACGAAGATCGTGCCGTTCGGGGCGACGCCGATGTTGAGCTCGCTGCCGTTGACCGTCGTGTCGACGACCGTGAACGTCGGCGTCACCGCCTGGCTCGACGGTGCGGTGAGCGCAAGCGCGGCCAGCGCACCGGCGGCGGCGGTCACGGCGAGGGAGTGACGGTGCATGAGGGGACCCCCGAGATGTGTGGAGTTGTGGGACGAAACCGTGCAATAGGGGACAACGTATGGCAGGCGGGTTCCTCGCGGTAGGGCATGATCCGGGCTCGTGGACTTCTCCATCACGCCCGAGCAGGCGGCGTTCCGCCGGTCCGTCTACGACTGGGCGACCGCCGTCGTCGCGCCCGGTGCGTCCGACCGCGACAAGGCCGGCTACTGGGACCCGATGGTCTGGCAGTCGCTCGCCGAGCAGGACCTGGCGGGCCTGCCGATCCCCGCGGACCTGGGCGGCGCGGGCGCCTCGATCATCGACTGCTGCCTCGCCAACGAGGCCATTGCCGAGGGCGGCCACGACGGCGGCCTGAACCTCTCCCTCGGCGCGCACTGGGTGATCGGCTCCGTCCCGATCTGGCTGCACGGCACCGCCGAGCAGCAAGCCCGGTACCTGCCCCGGCTCTGCTCCGGCGAGTGGATCGGCGCGTGGGCGTCGACCGAGCCCGAGGCCGGCAGCGACGCGGGCTCGATCCGGACCACCGCAGTCCGCGACGGTCCCGGGCGGGCGGGTGGGTGGGTGATCAACGGCACCAAGATGTTCATCACCAACGGCCCGATCGCGAACGTCTGCACCGTCCTCGCCGTCACCGACCCCGATGCGGGTCCCGGTCGTGGCGTCAGCGCGTTCGTCGTGGAGACCGACAACCCCGGCTACGCGGTGGGCCGCGAGCTCGACAAGATGGGCTGCCGGTCGTCACCCACCGCCGAGATCGTCCTCACCGACTGCCACGTCCCCGCCGACGCGCTGCTCGGGGCCGAGGGCGAGGCGCTGTGGCGGATCGCCTTCGAGTGCTTCGACTGGGAGCGGACGGTCATGATCGCCGGGTCGGTCGGCGGGATGTCGGCGACGCTCGACGGGTCGATCGCGTATGCGAAGGAACGCCGCCAGTTCGGCAAGCCGATCGCGTCATTCCAGGCCATCGCGCACAAGCTCGCCGAGATGAAGATCAACCTCGAGGTGTGCAGGACCGCCGTCTACCGCGCCGCGTGGCTCAAGCAGCACGGCGAGCCGCACATGATCGAGGCGTCGATCGCGAAGACCCTCGTCGGCGACCTGTCGGTGCGGAACGCGCTCGAGGCGATCCAGATCCACGGAGGCTACGGCTACATGCGCGAATTCGCGGCCGAGCGTTCGCTCCGCGACGCCAAGCTCACCTCGATCGGCGGCGGCACGACGGAGATCCAGAAGATGATCATCAGCCGCGCGCTGCTGGGCGAGTAGCACGCGCCGCTGCCACCGTCCCCAACCACTCACCCCCTGAAGCCCCTACGGCGCCGGCGGTCGGCGAGGTCGCTGACCGGGCGGCGCGGCGGGGGCACCGCGATGCCCGGCCACTCGGGCCGCTGCGACAGCAACGCGTCGAGCGCCTGCCGCGGCTCCGGTCTGGCGAAGTAGTACCCCTGCGCGGACTCGCAGCCGAGCTTGACCAGCTCCTCGAGCTGGGTCCGCGTCTCGACGCCCTCGGCGACGGTCGTGAGGCTCAACGCTGACGCCATCCCCAGGACCGCCGCGACGATCGCCGCGTCCTCCGGCGACGTGTCGACGTGCGCGACGAACGACTGGTCGATCTTCACGCCCGTCACGGGCAACCGGCGCAGGTACGCGAGCGACGAGTACCCCGTCCCGAAGTCGTCGATGACGATGCGGACACCGAGCGCGCGCAACCTGGTGAGGACCTCGACAGCCGCCTCCGCGTCGCCGAGCAGAGCGGTCTCGGTGACCTCGAGCCCGAGCTGCGCCGGGTCGACCCCGGTCTCGGACAACGCCACGGAGACCTCCCCGACGAGGTCGGCGGTGAGCTGGCGCGGGGAGAGGTTGACCCAGACGGCGAACGGCTCGCCGTCGTCCCGCGCGGTACGCCACCGGGCCGCCTGCCAGCACGCTTCGCGCAGAACCCACGACCCGATCGGGCCGATCAGCCCGGTCTCCTCGGCCAGCGGGATGAAGTCGTCCGGCTTGACCAGGCCGTTGACCGGATGCAGCCACCGGACCAGCGCCTCGGCCCCGACGATGCGTCCGGTCCGCAGGTCGACCTCGGGCTGGTAGTGCACGCGGAGCTGGCCGAGCGCGAGCGCCTCGTGCAACGCGCTCTCGGTCTGCACCCGGGCGATCGTCTGCGCGCGAAGGCGTTCGTCGAACAGCTCGTACCGCGCCTTGCCCAGTTCTTTCGCGCGGTGCAACGCGGCGTCGGCGTCGCGGAGCAGGTGCTCCGACTGCGTGCCGGGGGCGCCGTCGGACAGGGCGATGCCGACCGACCCGGTGAGGTGCAACGGCGTGCTGTCGATCGCGAACGGCACCGAGAGCACGGCCATGACGCGTTGTGCGATGGCGATGGCCTGCGCCTCGTCGACGACCTCCTCGCAGAGCAACGTGAACTCGTCGCCGCCGAACCGCGCCGCCGTGTCGCCGGACCGGAGCACGCCCTCCAACCGGGTCGAGACCTCGAGCAGGACCCGGTCGCCGGCTTCGTGGCCGAGCGACTCGTTGACCAGCTTGAACCGGTCGATGTCGACGAACAGCACCGCGAGCAACGACTCCCGCCGGGCCGTCCGCGCGAGCGACTGGGTGAGCCGGTCGACGAAGAGCGCGCGGTTCGGCAGGCCGGTGAGCCGGTCGTGCAGCACCTCGTGCGCGAGCCTGCTCTGGAAGTCGCGACGCTCGGACAGGTCGCGGGCCGAGAACGAGTAGTGCTGCAGTTCCCCGTCGGCCCCGTAGTGTGCCTGGATGAGCTGGGAGACAGG
>CBQZLL010000099.1:0-10332 GCA_967749945.1 uncultured Frankiaceae bacterium | reverse complement strand
CGAGCCGCCGTCGCGCGGCGATCGCGCGCTGCACCGAGCCTAACGTCACCGCCGTCACCCCGAGAAGTCCGCTCCGGACAACGCCGTCGCACACGGGCAGTCGCGGGTCGTCGGCAACGCCGGGATCAACGTGAACAGCAGGTCGCGCAGCCGGGCGTTGTTGTCCGCGAAGACCCGGAACACCTCGTCGGCCGTCACCGCGGGCACCCCCGGGACGCCGACGTCGTAGTCGGTGATCAATGCGATCGACGTGTAGCAGAGCTCGAGCTCGCGGGCGAGGATCGCCTCGGGGTGACCGGTCATGTTGATGACGGACCAGCCCGCGGCGGTGAACCAGCGCGACTCGGCCCGGGTGGAGAACCGCGGCCCCTCGACGACGACCATCGTCCCGCCGTCGACCGCGCGGATCCCCAACGCCGCCGCCGCCCCGAGCGCGGCCGCCCGGCCGAGCGGGCAGTACGGGTCGGCGAACGCCACGTGCACCGCGCGGTCGTCGTAGAACGTCTGCACCCGCCCCGACGTTCGATCGGCGAGCTGGTCGCAGACGACGAAGTCGCCCGGATGCACGCCCGGCTGCAACGACCCCGCCGCGCACGGCCCGAGGACCTGGCTCACGCCGAGCGAGCGCATCGCCCAGAGGTTGGCGCGGTACGGGATGTGGTGCGGCGGGTAGCGGTGGTCGTGGCCGTGCCGCGGGAGGAACGCGACGCCGCGCCCCCCGACCGAGCCGACGACGAACGGCCCCGACGGCGGGCCGTACGGCGTGTCGACGGTGACCTCGTCGGCGTCGTCGAGCAGGGCGTAGAAGCCCGACCCGCCGAAGACGCCGATCTCGGCGCGCGGCTGGGTGACCACGGGCAGGCTGGACATCGGTCGGCGGCACCTCTCTCGAGAGCGGGTGCCAGCGACCTTAGCGACGGGTTGGGACGGAAATCACCAGGGTGTCAAGGATCTGTGGATATCAGCTCGCGGCAGCGGTGTCCGTGCTCGACGTGGTGGACGTGGTGGTCGACGGCGCGGCGTCCGTCGCGGAGGACGCGGCGGGCTTCGGGGCAGCGGTCGACCCACCCGACGACGAGGAGCGCGACTTGCGGCTGTCGGTCTTGTAGAAGCCGGAGCCCTTGAAGACGACGCCGACCGGCGAGAACACCTTGCGCAGCCGCCCGTCGCAGGTCGGGCAGTCGGTCAGCGGGTCGTCGGTGAACCGCTGTACGACTTCGACCTGCTCGTCGCAGGTGGTGCAGGCGTACTGGTACGTCGGCACGGGACTCCTCGTTAGCACTCTCGAACGCTGACTGCTAATGATGCGACGGGAGGTGCCATCGCGTCCAGCGCAGGTTCAGCCGGTCCAGACCGTCGTGTATTCGTACGGCGCGCGCGGACGCTTGATAGCTCGAACTGACCGGGCCCGGACGACCACGGTCGGGGCGTCGACTGCGGCGGGCACCCACTCGCCCTCCACCTCGAGCCACTGGTTGAGCTTGCGCGCGGCCGCGTCGCCGCGGACGACGGCCTGGACCGCCTCCGCGTCGGCCGCGCAGCAGAAGATGACGAACCGGCTCAACGCGTAACCGTCGTCGCCCGACGTCGACGACACGAACCCGACCAGCCGCACCCGAACCCCGCGCAGTGACGCTGCGCGGTCGCGGAGCGCGCGGGTCGCGAACTCCGCCATCGTCATCGGTACGGCGCCGCGCACTGGCGGGTGCACGGCCGGATAGACGGCGACCCCCGACCGCGAGGTCGCGAGCCGGGACCGCACGGCGTTCGCCCCCAACGGCGCGGGCGGCACGAGGAGTACGACGAGCAGCGGCACGACGAGCAGCCACCCCACGCGTGGTCGTGGTCGTGCGTGGCGCCTCCGTGTCCCAGCAGCCCGCCCGGCGGCAGCACCGCGAGCAGCACGCACACGACGCCGGCCACCAGGACGTACGGTCGCATCGACGGCCGCACGAAGTTGAGCGCCGTCCCGGACAGCGCGAGCCAGCCGGCGAACGACCCGGTCAGCAGGAGCAGCACGCTCCGGTCGCGGTCGGCCTTCACAGCACCAGCCACCCGACGAGCAGCCCGCTCGCGATCGCGACGACGAACGTCAAAGGCGCGAAGCGGCGGACGAACCCGCGCCCGAACACGCCTCGTTGCATCGCCATCAGCTTGAGGTCGATGGCCGGTCCGACGACAAGGAAGACGAGCCGTGCCGAGAGCGAGAACTCGCGCAGGCTCGCGGCCACGAACGCGTCTGCCTCCGAGCAGATCGCGAGCACCACCGCGAGACACGCCAGCGCCAGCACCGGCACGACCGGCAGGTCCGACAACGACTCGAGGGCCGACCGCGGTACGACGGTCTGCATCGTCGCGGCCGCCGCCGCGCCGACCACGAGCCAGCCCGCCGCGAGCAGCAGGTCGTCGCGGGCCGCCGTCGTGAACGACGCCCACCGCGTCGCGTCCGCCGCCGCGCGGT
Organism: uncultured Frankiaceae bacterium; assembly: GCA_967749945.1. Classification (GTDB taxonomy): domain Bacteria; phylum Actinomycetota; class Actinomycetes; order BP-191; family BP-191; genus BP-191. The sequence goes on along the minus strand of CBQZLL010000099.1, from coordinate 7,871 downwards.
CGATCGCCGGGCGCATCAGCGCGTCGCTGCCGAGCCGGGTCCAGACCAGGCCGACGGCGGTCGCGCAGAGCAGCGACCCCAGCAACCGCCCGAGCACCATCCGCGGCTGACCCGGGAACGCCACCGCCGTCGCGACGAGCACGACGGGGTTGACCGCGGGCGCGGACAGCATGAACGCCGCCGCCGCCCCCGACGCCACGCCCCGCGACCGCAGCCGTCCCGCGACGGGCACCGACCCGCATTCGCAGCCGGGCAGCAGCACCCCGGCGACGGCGGCGCACGGCACCGCCAGCGACGGCCGCGACGGCACGAACCGCGCGAGCACCGCGGGCGTCGCGTGCGACGCGATGAGCCCGCTGACCATGACCCCGAGCACGACGAACGGCAGCGCCTGCACGACGATCGCCGTGAAGATCGTCGACCAGGTCGCGACGTACGGGTTGCGCACGCCGCCGGCCAGGAACCCGCGCGACCCGGCCGCGATGGCGAGCACCGCGAACACGAGCTCGGGCCGTGGCCGCCACCGGGTGCGCGCCGGCGCGAGCGTCGTCACGGCCGGAGGTCACCCACGGCGCGAGCGTAACCGCGGTCGGGCGCCGGTCAGGGGTTGAGGCAGTCCCCGGCGACGTAGATCCGGCAGAACTCGTAGTGGTCGCCGGTCCAGTGGTAGCAGGAGAAGAACACGGGGAACGGTTCGCAACGGACGATCGTCGCGTGGGCGGGCAGGGCGGTCGCGGCGACTGCGCCGGCCGCTGCGATCAGGAGTGCGATGCGCTTCATGGGACTCCCCCAAACGGACAAAACGGACAGGACTGGAACAGTACCGCACGGCGTACCGTCGTGGGTATGCCGATCCAGCAGCTCAACCACGCCGTCCTCTACGTCCGCGACGTCGACCGCAGCGTCGAGTTCTACCGCGACGTCCTCGGCTTCCGGGTCGTCAACGCGATGCCGGGCGCGGCGTTCATCCAGGCCGAGGGGTCGACGAACGACCACGACCTCGGCCTCTTCCAGCTCGGCCCGCAGGCAGGACCGTCGCAAGCCGGCCAGGCGACTGTCGGGCTGTACCACCTGGCCTGGGAGGTCGACACGCTCGGCGAGCTCGAACGCCTCGCCGGCGTCCTCGGCACCGCCGGCTCGCTCGTCGGCGCGTCCGACCACGGGACGACCAAGAGCCTCTATGCCAAGGATCCCGACGGGCTCGAGTTCGAGATCGCCTGGGTGGTGCCCGCGGCGCTGCTCGACGACGCCGCGAAGTCTGTCCGCATCGAGCCGCTCGACCTCGAGCGCGAGAAGCAGCGGTACGGCGCCGACACCCGCGGCGGCGTCGGCATCTCCGTCCCTGCCTAGTAGGGCTTGGCGAAACGGCCCGGATCGGTTCGGCCGTCCCAGAACTTCGTGATCTTGGCGAGGTTGTGCACCATATGCGTGCAGAACATCGCCAAGATCACCAGATGTGGGCTGGCGAAGCACGCCGCGACGAGCGTTTCGCCACGCCTTGACCAACGCCCTACCCGCAGCGCAGCACTCGGGTCGGCGTCACGACGATGTCGACGGAACGGTCGTGCGTCTCGACCGGCACCTCGGGAAGGACCTCGTCGTCGAGCGCCAGCCCGACGACGGGGACGGACACCGTTGCGAGCGCGCGGTCGTACGACCCGCCGCCGCGACCGAGCCGCCGGCCGACCGAGTCGTATGCCACACCCGGCACGACGACGACCTCAGCGGTCGCCAGTGCCTCGCCGGACGAGGACGGCTCCAGCAGGCCGCGCCGTCCGGTGACGAGCGTGCCGTCGTAGCGGCCCCACGCGAGGGCGTCGTCGGGGAGCAGCACCGGCAGCAGTACGACGACGTCGCGCGCTCGGAGCGCGTCGAGCAACGGCACCGTCGGCAGTTCGGTCCCCGTCCCGGCGTACGCCGCCACGACCCGCGCCGCGGCTACCTCCGGCAGCGCCAGAACGCGCTCAGCCAGGGCCGCCGCAGCGGCCGCGCGCGCCTCGGCCGGCAGGGCGGCCCGAGCCGCGAGGACACGCGCGCGGAGCGACAGTTTCGCCCTCGCCGTCTCCGGCATTGCACCAGGAAGGTCCACGGGTGCGAGCATGGCACTCAAGCCCACGCCCGTTCCTGCCGAGGCTGCGAACGGGCGCATGACGCCCGTACCGGACGGAAGGGGACCGCGGTGCCGCTGCGCGTACGCCTTTCCATCACGCTCGTCGCGATCGTCCTCGTCCCGTTGACCGTCACGGCGATGATCGTGCTGGTCATGATCAACGAGCAGCAGCAGCGCCGGATCGCCGACCAGCTCGACTACGGCACGACCAGCCTCGTCTCCGTCCTGCAGGCGACCGCGAGCCGCGCGGACGACACCGCGGGCGACCTCATCACGGCCGGCGCGGGTTCCGCGCTGGCCACCGGCAGTCCGGCGCTGGTACAGGAACGCGTCACACAGTTCGCTCGCGGCTCCGGTGCCGACTTCGTCGCGATCGCCGACGCGAAGGGCCGGGTCCGCGGCCTCGCGACGAATCGCGTCCCGCACTACGGGCTCGCCACGACCACGCCGGACGCCGACGCGCAGATCCGCGCGTTGGTGAAGGACCTCGACCGGCACGCGACGCCGTACGCCGTCTACTCGGCCGTCGCCGTCACCGTGAACGACTGCGCGACCTGCGTCGTCGGGCACGCGCTGGCCGGCTTCTGGCTCGACGACACCACGCTGCGCAAGGTCGTCCCCGCACACGCCGACGTGACGCTCGCCGACCCGGCGTCCGGGCCGACGACGACGACGCTCGCGGACACCGCGCTCGCGCGGAGCATCGCGACCCTCGACCGCAGCGCCAAGGCCGTCAAGGCCGGGCCGGTGCTCTTCTCCGCGAGCCCGGTCCTCGGTACGGGGCCGACGGCGTACACCTCCGTGTCGCGCGCCGCCGCGCAGCAGAACCAGGAACGCACCTGGCGCGGGCTCGTCGCGATCCTCGCGGTGTTCGTCGTCATGGCGGGCATGCTCGGCTGGCTGATGGCGCGGGTCACGACGCGGCCGCTGCAGGAGCTGAGCGACGCCGCGCTCGCCGTCGCCGACGGGCGGCTCGACACGCACATCGAGATCCGCTCGCGCGACGAGGTCGGTCGGCTCGCGCTCGCGTTCAACACGATGACCGACGAGCTGCGGACGTACATCCACGCGTTGCAAGACAGCCGCGACGAGCTCAAGCGCAACCTCACCCGGCTCGGCGACACGCTGTCGAGCACCCACGACCTGCGGAAGATGCTCGCCGTCATCCTCGAGACGGCGATGGTCACGATCCGCGCCGAGGCAGGCGCGCTGATGCTGTTCTCCGGCAGCCGCGACGAGCTCTATCTCAAGGTTGGGCGCGGCCTCGACGGGCGACTGCCGAGCGCGTCGGTGCGGCTCGCGATCGGCGAGGGCGTCGCGGGTCGGGTCGCGCAGACCGGCGAGGCGGTGCACGGCCAGACCGGACCCGACGGCCAGACGCTCGAACTGGCGCCGAACGAGCCGCGGGCCGACTCGGTCATCGCCGTCCCGCTCAAGAGCCAGGGCCGCGTCATCGGCGTCCTGAACCTGTACGACCGTACCGACGCGGACGCGTTCGACGAGAACGACCTCGCGACGATCCGGTCGTTCGCCAACCAGGCGACGGTCGCGATCGACAACGTGCTGTTGCACCAGGAGGCGCAGCGGCTGTCCATCACCGACGGCCTCACCGGCCTCTGGAACTATCGCTACTTCCAGATGAACTTCGACAAGGAGATCGAGCGTGCCAGCCGGTTCCAGCGGCCGCTCGCGTTGCTCATCTTCGACCTCGACAAGTTCAAGCAGGTCAACGACGTACACGGTCACCAGCGCGGCGACTCGGTCCTCATCGAGCTCGCGACGCGGGTCAAGAGCGCGATCCGCGAGGTCGACACGCTCGCCCGCTACGGCGGCGAGGAGTTCGTGCTGATCCTCCCCGAGACCGACCTCGACGGCGCGACACTGACGGCCGGCAAGATCTGCGAGATCGTCCGGCAACGCCGCTTCGGCGCCGCCGGCGAGGAGCCGATCCGCGTCACGGTCTCGGTCGGTGTCGCGGTGTACCCCGAGCACGGTCGTAGCGGCGCGACGCTGGTGAAGTCCGCCGACGCCGCGCTCTACGCCGCCAAGGAGGCGGGCCGCGACGGCTACTGGGTCGCGACGCCGATGCCCGCGATGCCGGCGCCCGAGGACCTGCTGCCCGAGGAGACCGAGGATTTCGCCGGCCCGGCCGCCATCGACACAGCGCTGGCCGGTACCGGCGTCGACACCGACGCCGGGCCGGAGCCCGACACCACGGTCACCCTCCCTGCTGACGGCCAGGAGGAGCCGGTTGGCTAGGGTGCGTACGTGCGCGTCACCAAGGCCGTCATCACCGCCGCCGGACGTGGCACGCGCTTCCTCCCGGCGACCAAGGCCGTGCCCAAGGAGATGCTCCCGGTCGTCGACAAGCCGGCCATCCAGTACGTCGTCGAGGAAGCGGTGCGCGCCGGCCTGACCGACGTCCTCATCGTCACCGGCCGCGGGAAGCGCGCGCTCGAGGACCACTTCGACCGGATGTGGGAGCTGGAGACCGCCCTCGAGACGAAGGGCGACACCGAGCGCCTCGCGCTGGTCCGCGAGTCGGCCGACCTCGCCGACGTCCACTACATCCGGCAGGGCCAGCCGCTTGGCCTCGGGCACGCGGTGCTCTGCGCCGCGGCGCACGTCGGCGAGCAGCCGTTCGCGGTGCTGCTCGGCGACGACCTCATCGACGAGCGCGACGTCCTGCTGGAACGCATGGTCGAGGTCCAGGCCGAGCGCGGTGGCAGTGTCATCGCGCTGATGGAGGTGCCGCGCGAACAGGTCGCGCTCTACGGCTGCGCGGCCGTTGACGCGGTCGGCGGCGACGTCGTCCGGGTCACCGGTCTGGTCGAGAAGCCGGACCCGGCGGAGGCGCCGAGCAACTACGCCGTCATCGGCCGGTACCTGCTCTCGCCCACGGTGTTCGAGGTGTTGCGCAAGACCGAGCCGGGGCGCGGCGGCGAGATCCAGCTGACCGACGCGTTGCAGGCACTGACCGCGTCGGAGCCGATGCACGGGGTGGTGTTCCGCGGTCGCCGCTACGACACGGGCGACCGCGCCGACTATCTCAAGGCCGTCGTCCAGCTCGCGGTGGAGCGACCCGACATCGGGCCGGATCTCCTCGCCTGGCTACGAACGTTCGTGGGGAGCCGATGAGGTCCGTCGACGCGCACGTCCAGCAGATCCTCGACACCGTCGCGCCGTTGCCCGAGCTGGAGCTACGGCTGCTCGACGCGCACGGCTGCATCCTCGCCGAGGACGTCCTTGCGGAGCGACCGGTCCCGGCGTACGACACCGCCACCACTGACGGCTACGCCGTTCGCGCCGCCGAGGTCGCGGCGGCCCGGCAGGACGCGCCGGTGCTGCTGCACGTGGCGGGCGACGTGGGCCCTGGATCCGCGCCGTCGTTCTCGGTGCAGCCGGGGCTGTGCGCGCGCGTCGCGACGGGCTCCGTCGTCCCGTCGGGGGCGGACGCCGTCGTGCCGGCGGCGTTCACCGACGGCGGGCTCGCGCAGGTGCAGGTCGGTCGCGGGGTCGAGGCGGGCGCGTACGTCCGGCACGCCGGCGAGGACGTCGCCGAGGGGGCCACGGTGCTGCACCGCGACTCCCTCGTCGGTGCCGCGCAGGTTGGGCTCCTCGTCGCGGTCGGGCGGCGCAACGTCCTCGTCCGCCCCAAGCCGCGCGTCGTCGTCGTGTCGGTGGGCAGCGAGCTCGCCGACGCGGGTCAGGCGCTCCCGCCCGGCAAGGTCGCCGACGCCGGTGGCTACGCCGTCTGCGCGGCCGTGCGCGAGGCGGGCGCGATCGCGTTCCAGGCCGGTGTCGTGCTCGACGACCCGAAGGCGCTCATCGACACGCTCGAGGACCACCTCGTGCAGGCCGACGCGGTCGTCGTCGTCGGCGGCCTGCGCAGCGGCCCGTACGACGTCGTGCGCGACACCCTGGCCCGGCTCGGCACGATCACCGCCGACGAGGTCGCGGTCGAGCCCGGGGCGCTGCAGGCGTTCGGGACGTTGGGGCCGGACCGGACGCCGGTCTTCGCGATCCCTGGTGACCCGGTGGCGGCGCTGGTGTCGTTCGAGGTGTTCGTACGCCCGGCGGTGCGCCGGATGATCGGCGCGGAGACGCTGGGGCGGCCGCACGTCAGCGCGGTGACGACGCAGGCGTTCCAGTCGCCGCCGGGACTGCGGCAGTTCGTCCGCGTCCGGGTCGAACGCTCCGCCGACCGCTGGGTCGTCACGCCGACCGGCGGCGCCGGCTCGGACCTGCTCACCGGGCTGGCTACGGCGAACGGTCTCTCGATCGTTCCGGAGGACACCGTCGAGGTCGCGGCCGGCACCCCGTTGCTCACCTGGCTGCTGGAACGCCGCGGTATATGAACAGGGCCGGGTGGCCGGCGACGTTGCAGGACGGCGACGTCGAGCTACGGCCGTTCCGGATGCGCGACGCCGCGGCGTGGAGCGAGGTGCGGCTCGCGAACGAGGCGTGGCTCGCGCCGTGGGAGCCGTCGGGCTTCGGCGAGTGGTCCGAGCGGTACGGCGTCACGGCGTTCGGGCCGATGCTGCGCACGCTCCGGCGGCACGCGCGGGACGGGACGACGTTGCCGTTCGCGGTGACGTACCGGGGGCGGCTGGTCGGGCAGGCGACCGCGGGGAACATCTGGCGCGGCAGCCTCGGCTCGTGCTTCCTCGGCTACTGGGTCGACGGCCGCTACGCGGGGCGCGGCATCATGCCGACGGCGGTGGCGCTGCTCACCGACCACTGCTTCGGGGCCGCGCGGCTGCACCGGGTCGAGGCGAACATCAGGCCGGAGAACACCGCGAGCCGTCGCGTCGCCGAGAAGCTCGGCTTCCGGATGGAGGGGCTGCGCGAGCGGTATCTGCTCATCGACGGCGCGTACCGCGACCACCTCTGCTATGCGCTGACGGCCGAGGAGGTGCCCGGCGGGCTGCTCCGTCGTTGGCACGCCGTCAGGACATGACGCCGCGCGACACGGATATTTGTCGACCCCCGGGTGCGTGAACATCGCGTGACGCGCTCGTACCGTCGAGAGCGTGCCGTTGATCGCAGGTCTCGCCGTCCTGTGGTTCACCGTCATCGCGTGGGCCACGAGGGACGGCCGCGACGCCGCCAACGACGGGCGTTCGATCGACCGGTACTCCCACGCCATGCGGGTGCTGTCCCGCCGCGCGCCCAAGGCGTCGGGCCGCTACATCGTCGTCCCGAAGGCGCCGGAGCCCGTACGTCCTGCCGCGCCACGCGGCGTCGTCGCCCGCCGCCGCGCCGTCCTGCGGCGGCTCGTCATCGCGTCGGGTGTCAGCTTCGCCGGCATCCTGCTCGGCGGCCCGTGGCTCGTCATCCACCTCCTCGTCGACGCGGCACTCGTGGGCTACGTCGTCGTCCTGCGCCGGATCGCGTTGCGGGCGGCGGAGCAGGCCCACGACGAACGCCGCGCGGCGCTCGCCCGACGCGAGGCCGAGCACCGCGCCGCGTACGACGCCGCTCACACGTCCACCGCGACCGTGCACGTGATGCCCGACCGAGGCGAGCAGCAGCGGGCCGTCAACGACTGAGCGTTCCCGAGCAGCGGCGTGCTAGCGTCTTTCGGGTCCGCTGGGGGTGTGGCTCAGTCCGGTAGAGCGCTTCCCTCGCACGGAAGAGGCCAGGGGTTCGAATCCCCTCACCTCCACGTTGGTGCCGTCGCCGGGGCCCCGCCCGCCGGGCGGGGGCCCCCGGCCGCCCCGCGGCCCCGCCGCGCGGCGCCCGCGCCGCCCGGGACCCT
>CBQZLL010000098.1:0-10358 GCA_967749945.1 uncultured Frankiaceae bacterium | reverse complement strand
ACTGGGCGCGCTTCTTGGACAGGATCAGCCGGCCCTCCTTGTCCTCCTTCTGGAGAACGAGGGCCTCGATCTGGTCGCCGACCTTGACGACGTCGTCGGGGTTGACGTCGTGCTTGATGGAGAGCTCGCGGCTCGGGATGACGCCTTCGGTCTTGTAGCCGATGTCGAGCAGGACCTCGTCGCGGTCCACCTTCACGATCACGCCTTCGACGATGTCGCCGTCGTTGAAGTACTTGATGGTCTCGTCGATGGCGTCGATGAACGCCTGCTCACCACCGATGTCGTTGATCGCGACCTGAGGGGTCGTTACGGCGGTGGGCTCGGTCGTCGTGGTCACTGAGTCGGCTCCGGCTACGGGTCGGTTCGTAGCGCGATGAGCCTGTTTCGTCGGCGGGCGGACTTGGGAGTCGGGGACACAGACGAGTGCAGAGCCTGCCCATACGAGGACCTGCGCAGGCTCACAGCGCGGCGGACAGGCTATCGGTCGCCATGATCGCCGGTCAACGCGCCCGTACTATGCGCGGCAGGTACCCCTACCGAGAGGACCGTCATGAAGCGCGCACTGGTATTGAAGAAGGAGACGCTCGTCGAGCTGACGACGGACGAGTTGCGCGGCGTCGCGGGCGGCGTGCGGATGACCCCGGCCTGCCCGAGCAACTACGCCCAGTCGTGCAACATCGACTGCCTGGCCAGCGTGATCGCTGGCTGCGGCGGTACGGACGTGTGCTACTCGGACACCTGCGACTGACGCCCCCCACAGCACCAAGGCCGGGGCGCTCAACGACCCCCGGCGAGGATGTTCGCAGTCACGCTGGCCGCCGACGACGGCGCGCAGCGTGGGCAACGACGGTGAGGACTAACGTTCGCCCTCGTGGACGACCCCGCCGCCGTCGTACGGCGCCCTGCCGGTGCCGACGAGACGCGCCGGGCGAACGCCGCGTTCTGGGACTCGTACGCCCCCGGCTACCAGCGCGACCACCTGCCCGACCTCGGGACGACGTCGTTCGTCTGGGGTCCGGAGGGGGCGACCGAGGACGACCTCGGACTGCTCGGCGACGTCGTGGGCCAGCGCGTGCTGGAGGTCGGCTGCGGCGCGGCACAGTGCGCGCGGTGGCTCGCGGCGCGCGGCGCGGCCGTCGTCGCGCTCGACCTCAGCGCCGAGCAGCTCCGGCTCGCCCGCGAGATGGGCGGCGGGGTCCCCCTGATCAGAGCGGACGCGGAACGGCTGCCGTTCGCCGACGCGGCGTTCGACGTCGCCTGCTCGGCGTACGGCGCGCTGCCGTTCGTCGCGGACAGCGCGGCCGTGATGCGCGAGGTGGCGCGGGTGCTGAAGCCCGGCGGCCGTTGGGTGTTCTCGGTGACGCACCCGGTCCGCTGGTGCTTCCCCGACGACTCCGGGCCGACCGGCCTCACGGTGACGACGAGCTACTTCGACCGCACGCCGTACGTCGAGCAGGGCGAGGACGGCACGGCGGTCTACGTCGAGCACCACCGGACGTTCGGCGACCGGGTCCGCGAGGCCGTCGCGGCGGGCCTCGACATCGAGAACGTGGTCGAGCCGGAATGGCCAGAGGGCCACGAGACGACGTACGTCCAGTGGGGACCGCTCCGGGGACGCCTCATCCCCGGAACGGCCATCTGGGTCACCCGGCGGCGCTGAACCGCCGCCGGACCAACGCCCCCGCCGCGCTCGCGACGACAAGCAGGCCGATCGCGAGGGCCGCCCGGCCCGCATCCTCGGTGCCCTGCGCGTCCGCCGCGGTCACGGTGAGCAGGTACGCCGCGCTCCCCTCGCCGCCGGCCGGAGCACCGTAGGGGAGGCCGCCCGCCTCCGCCTTCTCGTCGAGCTTCGCGAGCCGGGCGTACGACAGCGCCGCGTCGGCCGCGGCGTCGTTGCCCTTCGCTTCGAGGACGCTGGTGCCCTCCTTCGACAGCTGCCCGGCGCCGTCGGTGACCTGCTGGCCGCCGCCCTTCGCCTGGTCCAGGCCGTCGGCGAGCTGACCCGCGCCGTCGGCGGCGTCGGTCAGGCCGCTCGACAGGTCGTGCGCACCCGCCTTGAGCAGGTCGAGGCCGTCGCGCAGGTCGTCCGCGCCGTCGGCGGCGGTGGTCGCCCCGGCCGCGAGGTCGGCCGCTCCCGACGCGAGGTCGTCCGCTCCCGACGCGGCGTCGGCGGCACCGTCGTTCAGCGCGGTCACGCCGTCGACCGCCGTGGTGAGACCGGCGACGAGCGCGTCGAGACCCTGTACGACGCCCAGCCCGCCGGGGTTGTCGAGGCCGAGCTTCACGGCGCCGACGCCCGCGGTCACCGCGGTCGTTCCGGCCGACAGCGCGCTGACGCCGGCGACCGCAGTCGCGAGGCCCGCGGACACCGCGCCCAAGCCGGCGATGGCCGTGTCGGTGCCGGCTTCGAGCGCCGCGAGCCCCGGCAGGGTCACCGTCGACAGACCGTGCGACGAGTTCAACGCCGAGTCGAGCAACGGGCAGACCGGGTTCAGCGACCCGGGACACCCGAGCGTCGCGGACACGCCGGAGATCTCGGCGATCGAGCCGCCCACCGCGGCCTGCAGACCCTGCAACGCGGTCTTCGCCGCCGCGAGCCCGGCGTTGACCGCGTCCACGCCGCCCTTCGCCGCGGGCAGCCCGGTCGAGGCGCTCTCGAGCGCGGTGAGCCCGCCGCCGATCGCGGCCAGGCCGCCCCGGATCGTGCCGGGCGTGGCCGCGCTGCCGATCCCGGCGAGGATCGCGGCGACACCGGACTGCAACGCGATCGCGCCCGCCCTGGCCGCGGGCAGCCCGTCGACCGCCGCGAGGTCGGCGAGACCCGCCGAGATCAAGTGCAACCCGTCGGACAGGTCCGCCGCGCCACCGGAGACGAGCCCGGCGCCGTCGTCGAGGTCGCCGAGCCCGGACGCGAGGTCCGCGCCACCGGCGTCGGCGTCGTCGAGACCGCCCGCGAGCTGCGCGGCACCCGGCGCGGCCTCGCCGGCCAGGCCGGCCTTGAGGTCGCTCGCACCGGACGCGAGCTGCGACAGGCCGTCGAGCAACGTCGCCGCACCGTCGCGGAGCTCGAGGAGGTTCGCGTCGATCTCGCCCGCGCCCGCGGTCAGCTCGGTCGCCTGCGCGGCGCCGTTCGAGAACCCGTCCTCGCCGAACTTCAGCTCGGGCTTGCGCTTCGGCGGCACCGGGACGATCTGCACCGTCGCCTTCGGCACGACGCCGTTGCGGATGTGCGCGGTCCAGCCGAACTCCTGCTCGATCTCGCCGATCGGTGCGAACAGCACCATCGTCCAGGTCAGCAGGTTCCCGCCGCGGCCGTCGCCGGCCACGTCCGCGCGCGGCGCGTCGAGGCTGTCGAAGCGCCCGGGCACCGTCGTCTGGAGCTGCCCGACATACGGCGTCGGCACCTGCACCACAGCCGTCTGCTGCGTGCCGCGGCCGTCGGTGTACGTGACCTCGGTCGGCTCCTCGGTCATGTTCTTGAGGTGGTACGTGACGGTCAGCGTGCCACTCTTGCCGACGACGTCACGCGCCTTCACGACCTTGCCGTTGAGGAGGTACGACACCGACACGTCGACCGGCAAGTGGTCCTTCGGGAAGTCGGCGACGGTACGCCGGACGGCTCGGCCGCTGACGTCGACGGTCCAGATCGCGGCACCGTCCTCGGTCTTCGGCTTGGCGAAGCCGTCGAGGTCACGGATGTTCTTCGTGGCCGTCGGGTCGACGACGCGGACCTGGCCGTTGCCGTCGATGACGAGCTGGCTGAACAACCGCGCGACCTTGACGCTGCCGTCGGGGTTCAGCTCGGCCTGGACGGTCTCGCGGTTGGTGATGCGGTCAGCGGTCGCGACGGCCGAGGCACCCGCGCCGGGCGCCGTACTGACGACGGCGAGCACCACGACCGCAGCGCCGATACGGAGGCGGTTCATGTCAGGCCTCCGTCCGGGTCGTCGTGTCAGTGGTCGAGATCTCCCGCTGGCTCGGCAACGTCACGACGCGCGTCACCGGGATGTCCGGTGGCGGCTCGTGCGTCGCGACGGCTTCCGTCTCGCGTACGACGACAGCGAGGAGGTAGCCGACGGCGGCGGCGAGCAGCACCGTCGTCGCGGCGGTGACCGACTCGGTCTCGAACGCGGTTGGCGTGATCGTGAACGTCGTCTCGTACGCCCCCGCGAACAGCCCGGCACCGAGCAGCCCCGCCCACAGCGGGAGCCGCTCGTTGGTGGCGACCGCGACCGCGGTCACCAGGGCGACGACGACGAACGCCGCGATGGCCCGCCCCATCGGGATGTCGGGCAGCATCCCGGCGCGCAGCGCGTAGCCGAGCCAGCAGGACGCGAAGCCGGCGCCGAACGCGCTCGCGCGCCCGACCGGCGAGCCCTGGCGGACCAGGCCGAGTACGGCGCCGAGCGCGGCGCCGTAGAGCGAGAGCCTGGTGGCCTCCAGGCCGAGGTGCCCGCCGTGGTCGGCGAGCAGGGCCGCGCCGAGCGCGAGCAGAACGCCGGCGATCAGAGTGCGCCGTCGCATCGGGACTCCTTCATAGCGCCGGCCAGCCAACCGGCGAGAGCTGGGTAGAGCGCCGGGGCAGTCCGCATGGAGCCGAACGGCGTTCTCCCACTCTCGTTGTTACAGCGAAGCGCGCCTAGAGCAATTCGGTGTCACTTGGCGGGGCCGGACGGCCCGCATCGGCCGATGCCGGGAAATCAGGCGACTTCGAGGGTTTGCAGCATCCGGTCGAAGTCGGCGCGAACCCGCGGGCTGCCCCCACTGGCGAGCGCGATGACGTACGCGCGGCGGTGTGCCGACAGCATGACGAGGTCGCCGTCCCGGCCGTCGGCGACGACCTGGACGCGGACCGCGTCGCCGGCCCGGAGGTGGACGACCCGCACCGTCTCCGGACGCGGATGGAACTGCGCGACCGAGCGCAGCTCGCCCGCCGCGATCCGCGCGGCGAGCTCGTCGACGTCGAGAGTGGCATTCGTCGGCGGCATGGCGAGCGCGACGACCTCGCCACCGGACGGGCCGACGAGGTGCAGGAGCTGTGTCCGGTCGGTGGTCGCGTGCCAGCCGTGCGGCGCGTGCACGGTGAGCCCGCCGGTGCTCGCGACCGCACCGGGCGCCAGCGCGTAGGCGATGGCGACGACGGTGAGCGTGCCGTTGAACCCGGCGTGCGCGGCGATCGAGCAGGACAGGCCGCGCTTGAGGTAGAGCAGGCCGAGGAACGCGCCGGCGATCGCGTAGTACTTGAGCGCCGACGGGTTCAGGTGCCAGACCGAGAACGCCGCCGCGCTGAGCCACAACGCGGCCGTCGAGCCGCGCTTCATGAGCGACGCGAGCAGCAGCCCGCGGAACAGCAGCTCTTCGACGATCGGCGCCGCGACGACCGCGATGAGCAACGCGGCCGCGATGTGCGCGACGTCGCCCTCGCTGACGAGCAGCGCGATCCGCGGGTCACCCCCGTGCTGCCCGGCCGCGGCGGCACCGGCGCTGAGGAACCCGGCGAGGCCGCCGCCGAGCAGCAGCCCGAACGCCGCGCTCGGCACGATCCCCCACGCGCCGCGCCACCGCAGCGGGTGGCCGTCCCGGGCGACCCGGCGGATGACGATGACGGCGACGGTGGCGTAGACGGCGAGCGTCGTGAGGATCGTGTACCGGATCGCGGCTTCGTTCTCGACGGTCCGGTTACGGGTGTAGAGCCAGAGCAGGCCGTTCGCCACGGCGCCGGCGGCGATCGCGAGGAACGTCGCCCAGCCCGCGCCGCGCGCGCCGTCGTCGTCCGGCCGGAGGCTGACGGACGGCTGCGCGGACGGCTGCGCGAACGGTCGCATCGGGACGTGCTCGGCGACCGCGACCGGGGCCGCGACGGGTGCGACTACGGGCGCGTGGCAGAGCCCGCACCAGGCCGCGCCGCGACCCAGCGCGCCCCCGCAGTGGTCGCAGCGCACCTACAGCGAATCGGCGCGCGACGGGCCCGCGCGCTGGGCCGAATGGCTCAGTGCAGCGCGATGCGGAGGCGGCGGTTCGCCTTGCCCTTGCTCTCGACCTTGACCAGCTCGATGGGTCCGATGAACCGGGTCGATGCGACGTGCGTCCCGCCGTCGGCCTGCGCGTCCAGTCCGACGATGTCGACGATGCGGACCTCGAGGAGGTCCGGCGGCAGCAGGTTGGTCGCGGTCCTGATGATGTCCGGGATCGCGAACGCCTCGTCCCGCGGCAGTACCCGCACGGTGATCGGCCGGTCGCGCTCGACCTCGGCGGCGCACGCCGCGGCGATGCGGTCCTTGAAGTCGTCCGGGATCTCCGGGAGGTTGAAGTCGAGGCGGCCGGAGAGCGGCTCCATGTTGCCGCCGGTGACGAGTGCGCCGTACTCGCGGAACACCACACCCCCGAGCAGGTGCAGTGCCGAGTGCGTCCGCATGAGGGCGGTCCGGCGTTCGTCCTCGACCGCGCCGCGCACCGCGATACCGACCCCGGGGACCGGATCGCCCTCGGCGAGCTGCACGATCAGGTCGTCGCCCTTGCGCATTCCGACGACGTGGCTCTGCACGCCGCCCCACAGCAGCACGCCGTGGTCCGGTGGCTGGCCGCCACCACCGGGGTAGAACGCGCTGCGGTCGAGGACCACGCCCTCGTCGGTCGCGTCGAGCACCGTCGCGTCCCACTCGCGGAGGGTCGCGTCGTCGAGCTCGAGGCGTTCGGTCCGGCTCATGGCACGTACTGCTCGTTGATCTTCACGACGACGCCGTGCGAGAGCGTGAGGTAGTACAGCAGCTGCTGCGCGTCGCCCGTGTCGAAGTACGCGCTGAACTTCGCCAGCGTGATCGACGTGTCCTTGGTCGCGCTGCCGGTCTCCTCGGCGGTGAGCGTGTTGACGACGATCGGCACGGTCGACGGGTACGTCAGCGTCCGCAGCGTGGGGTTCTGGTTGCGGATGTAGTAGTCGTTGTCGACCTCGTTGCCGTCCTCCTTCGCGGCGTCCTCGGCGGCCTGCCCGGTGAGGAACTGCACGACGTCGACGACGATGGTGCGCTTCGCCGGGTCGATCGACTTGGCGTAGACGTACTGGCGGCCGTCGGCGAGGTCGGTCAGCGGCGTCGCGCTCGGCGTCGAGGTCGCGGACGGTGGCTGCGACCCAGGCGGCGTGGCCGTCGGCGATGACGTCGTGGCGCTCGGGGTCGGCGACGGCGGTGCGGCGGCCTTGTCGCTCGTGCACCCGGCGAGTACGGCGCCAACGAGCACGGCGGTGACGAGGCGCCTCATGGCCGCGCAGCATAGTCGAGCCAGCGGGCCGTCTCGGCGGGCGAACGCAGCCGGACGACCTCGATGTGCGCCCAGCGCGGATCGGCCACCGCGGCCTCGTACTTGGCGCGCCCAGGCGGGTGCTGCGACCACGACCAGCGGATCGGATGACCTGGGGACAGCAGGTTGCGCAACCGCTCGCGGTTGCCGTTCCACAGCTCGACGCGGAGCACCAGCCGGCGCACGGTGCGCTTCGACGCCCGCCAGGTGGCGAGGCCGCGCGGGTAGTCCAACCAGACGAACGTCGTCGCCCGCGCCCACGTGACGTCGCGGATCCGCGTGTAGTTGCCGTCGACGACCCAGCGGTCGCCGGCGATCGCCGCGAGGATCGACGCGACGAACTCGTCGTCGTCGCGTTCGGTCCAGCCGGGTCCGTGGAAGTGGGCGTCCAGCTCGACGTGCGGGGCGTCGAGGCGCCGCGCGAGCTCCCGGGCCAGCGTGGTCTTGCCGCTCCCGGAGACCCCGCCGACGACGACGCGCGGACCGAGTGCCATGGCCCGGCAGCGTAGCGACAGGAGTCCGGCCACCGGTCGCGAAAGTAGCGGAGTCGGAATCGCCGCACATCGACGGGGGTCCCCATGCGCCGCCTGCCGTACTGCCTGCTCGCCGCCGCCCTGCTCGCACCCGCCACCACCACCGCCGCGTCCGCGACCTGCGCACCGATCCTCACCGACCCAGCCGGCGACGCAAGGCTCGCCGGTGCCGGTGCGAACTCCGCGGGGCTCGACATCCTCAGCCTCGACGTCGCGACGTCGAGGACGGAGCTCGTCGTCAAGCTGAGGCTCGGCGCGTTCGACCTCACCGGCGACGCGGCCGCCACTGTGTTCGGCGCGGACCGGCGGGCCGAGTTCACGGTCGGCGGCGCGCACGTCGTGGTGCGGCTCGCCAACCCGGCGCTCGACGGGACGTCGGCGTCGAGTGCGACGGTGGAGGGCACGCCGGTTCGGCACACGTTCGCCGTCGAGGGCAGCACGCTCGTCTGGCGGATCACGCGGTCGAAGATGCTTCGGCTGGGCACCAGGAAGGCGACCCCGACGAACTTCCTGGCGCGGACGACCTCGACCGTCGCGTCCGACGTCGCGCCGGACGACGGCCGTCCCACCCACCCGCGCGGCCCCGACAAGTCGTCGCGGTGCGCGGCCTGACCGATATCGGGCGGCCAGACAGGGATCGGTGTCTCAAGGGCGAAGTCTCCGGGCATATCGGTCTGCCTCCCAGCAGAGAAGACCCCTTTGGAGTTCTGAATATGCGATCGCGACCCCTACTGCTCTGCGCCGTGTCCGCCGCGTTGCTCGTCTCGACCGGCGTCGCCTCCGCCGCAAAGAAGTGCAATCTCGTCTCCGACGGCTCCGGCGACGCGAACTTCATCGGCCCGGCCGGCGTCGCCCCCAACGTGAACCAGCTCGATATCCGCAGTGGTGACGTCGCGACCGGGAAGAAGACCCTCGTCGTCGTGCTGCGCCTCGAGTCGGCCGACGGCAAGGGCGCCCAGGCGGCGGCGCTCGGCATGACGTACCAGGTGTCGTTCGCGATCAGCGGTGTGCAGCACGTCTTCAAGCGCACCCTGCCGATGGGCGGCTCCGCGTACACCGACAGCGCGACCGCTAACGGTGTGGCGATCGCCGGGCTCGCGGTGAAGTCCGATGCCAAGACGATCACCTGGACCGTCCCGCGCGCGAACGTGCCGAAGCTCAAGTCGGCCACCAAGAAGACCGTGATCACGGGGATCTTCCTGCAGGCCACGGCGCCCGAGGCGCACGACTACGCGCCGAACGACTCCCGGCCCTCCAGCGCGACCTATCCGGACCGCGCGCCGAGCTGCGTCTCCGCGGCCTGACCTCAAGACCGACCGGCCCACTGGCTCGTGCGCCTGCCCGTACGCCGTCAGTGGGCCGCGTCGTCCCAGGAGCGACCCATCCCGACGGAGACGTCGAGCGGCACCTTCATCGCGTACGCGCCGCCCATCTCCTCGCGGACCATGGCTTCGAGGCGCTCCCGCTCGCCGGGTGCAACCTCGAGCACGAGCTCGTCGTGCACCTGCAGCAAGAGCCGTGACGCGAACCCCTCCGCGACCAGTCGCGCGTGGACGCGCAGCATGGCGACCTTGATGATGTCGGCGGCGGAGCCCTGGATGGGGGCGTTGAGCGCCATCCGCTCGGCCATCTGCCGGCGCTGGTTGTTGTCGCTGACGAGATCGGGCAGGTAGCGCCGGCGGCCGAGGATGGTCTCCGTGTAGCCGTTCATCCGGGCGACGTCGACGACCTCGCGCAGGTAGTCGCGCACGCCACCGAACCGCGCGAAGTACGCCTCCATCTGCTCCTTCGCCTCGTCCGGCGTGATCTGGAGCTGCTGGGCGAGGCCGTACGCGGAGAGGCCGTACGCGAGGCCGTACGTCATCGCCTTGACCCGCCGTCGCAGGTCCGGGTCGACGCTCTCGACCGGCATCCCGAATGCCTTCGAGGCGACGTAGGTGTGCAGGTCCTCACCCGATGCGAACGCCTCCTGCAACCCCGCGTCGTCGGAGAGGTGCGCCATGATCCGCATCTCGATCTGGCTGTAGTCGGCGGTCATCAGCGACTCGAACCCAGCGCCCGGAACGAACGCCTGGCGGATCTCCCGGCCCGCGGCGGTACGGATGGGGATGTTCTGCAGGTTGGGGTCGGTCGAGGAGAGCCGGCCGGTCGCGGCGATGGTCTGCTCGTACGTCGTGTGGATGCGGCCGGCGTCGTCGACGGCGGGGATGAGCTGCTTCGCGACGACCGTCCAGAGCCGGGTCACGTCGCGGTGGCGGAGCAGGCACTCGAGGATGGGATGCTCGGTCTGGCTCGCGAGCCACTGCAGTGCGTCGGCGTCGGTCGTATAGCCGGTCTTGATCTTCTTGGTCGTCGGCAGGCCGAGGTCGCCGAACAGGATCTCCTGGAGCTGTTTCGGCGAGCCGAGGTTGAACTCCCTGCCGATGCACGCGTACGCGTCCTGTGCCGCCTGCTTCACCTGCTCGGAGAGGCGGGCCTCGAGCATCGCGAGGTGGTCCGTGTCGACGGCGATGCCGACGCGTTCCATGT
>CBQZLL010000097.1:0-10421 GCA_967749945.1 uncultured Frankiaceae bacterium | reverse complement strand
GGGGGCCCCCCCCCGCCCCGCCGGCGCCCTGCGCCGGCTGGGGGGCGCCCGGCCCCCCCCCCGCCCCCGCCCCCCCCCCCGCCACGACGCTGAAACGCGCACCGTCGGGGAAGACCGTGACGATCGGTTCGCGGCGCTCGCCGCGGATCGCCAGGCAGAGGTTGTAGAGCGCGGCACCGCAGCCGATCACGAGCTCGCGGCCTTCGGGGTCCGACGCCGGTGTTGCCCGCGCGCCGTCGGCGTGCAGCTCGACGCCGCCGTCGACGAGCTCGAACCACCAAGGCTGGGCATTGT
Source organism: uncultured Frankiaceae bacterium (assembly GCA_967749945.1). Taxonomy (GTDB): domain Bacteria; phylum Actinomycetota; class Actinomycetes; order BP-191; family BP-191; genus BP-191. The sequence continues at coordinate 10,127 of CBQZLL010000097.1, read as the reverse complement.
GCTTCGACGGCGCGAGGCGGGCGGCGTCCACGCACCTGCGCCACATCTCCTGGGCGGCCATGACGCGATCGTTCCGCCGCGTCGCCACCGCGGAGCAGGGCCGAACGGCACGTTGCGGCGCGGCCATCGTCCCGACCGGACGGTCCCGGTGCACCCAGGACGTTCGGCCCCCCGAGAGGGTGCGTTCGACCGAAGTACCGGACGGGTCGGTTGCCCGAGGCTGGACTCGGAGCGGGACGCACGAGGCACCCGTCACGACAGGGAGGTGCCATGTCCGCGAACGAGTGCATCACGGTGGCTCTCGTCGACGATCACGAGATCGTCCGTAGGGGCATCCGTGACCTGCTCGCCGCAGAGCGGGACATCACGATCGTGGGCGAGGCGGGGTCCGTGGCGGAAGCCACGGACCTGATCCCCACCCTACGGCCCGCGGTGGCCGTGCTCGACGTGCGCCTGCCTGACGGCGACGGCGTCCAGCTCTGCCGCGACCTCCGGTCGGCGCTGCCCGATCTGCGGGTCCTGATCCTGACGTCGTTCACCGATGACGACGCGTTGTACGACGCGATCCTCGCCGGCGCCGCGGGCTACGTGCTCAAGCGGATCGGCGGCACCGAGCTGGTCGACGCGATCCGGACCGTCAGCGCCGGCGAGTCGCTGCTCGATCCGGAGGTGACCGGCCGGGTCCTCGAACGGCTGCGCCACCCGCTCCAGGGCGACCCGCTGCTCGCGTCGTTGACCGGGCAAGAACGCCGCGTCCTCGACCTGGTCGCCGACGGGCTGACGAACCGGCAGATCGCGGCGGAGATGTTCCTTGCGGAGAAGACGGTGAAGAACTACGTCTCCAGCATCTTCGCGAAGCTCGGCCTCGAACGCCGCGCGCAAGCCGCGGTGTACGGCGCCGCCGTCCGCGGCCGCGCGCGACGGGCCGCGACGTCCATCTGAAGAGGAGTTCATCACCATGACGCTGACCCGGAAGGACGGCGTGGCGACCGCGCTGGTCGCGGCCGCGGGCGTGTCGTACCCGCGGGAAGAGTCCTTTCCTCACCGCCGTCGACCGTGAGCTGGTAGGCGGCCGGCGGTGACGGCACTGCGGACCGAGGCGCTGACGAAGCGGTATCGCCGCACGGTCGCCGTCGACGCGCTCGATGTCGAGGCCGAGGCCGGCGAGGTGTACGGGTTCGTCGGCGCCAACGGCGCCGGCAAGACCACGACGATCCGCATGCTCGCGGGCCTGGTCCGCCCGACGTCGGGGCGCGCGCTGCTGCTCGACCACGACGTCGCCACCGCGGGCAGCCGGTTGCGGGCCGACCTCGGCTACGTCTCCGGCGACCCCGGGCTCTACCCGCGGCTGACCGGGCGCGAGACTCTCTCCTACCTCGCCGGGCTGCGCGGCGGCGTGCCCAGGCGCGACATCGACGCGCTCGTCGACCGGCTCGGACTCGACCCGACCCGGCACGTCGGTGAGCTGTCCCGCGGCAACCGGCAGAAGGTCGCGCTGATCCAGGCGTTCATGTACCGGCCCAGAGTGTTGCTGCTCGACGAACCGACGTCGGGTCTCGATCCGCTCGTACAAAGGGAGTTCCGGCTCCTCGTCCGCGAGGCTGCCGGTGACGGGGCGCTGGTGTTCCTCTCGTCGCACGACCTCGACGAAGTGCAACGCCTCGCCGACCGCGCCGCCGTGATCGCGCACGGGCGGCTCGTCGCCGTCGAGGACGTACCGGCGCTCGAACAACGCGCGCAGCGTCACGTCGAGGTGGTGTTCGCCGACGACGTTCACGCCGACGTGATCTCGACGATCCCAGGCGTCACCGACGTCACGGTCGACGGCCACGTCGTCGGGTGCACCGTGTCCGGACCGCCGGGGCCGTTGCTGCGTGCGCTCGGCGACCTGCCCGTGCTGTCGTTGACGAGCCGCGCGCCGGACCTCGAGGACGTCTTCGTCCGCGACTACCGGAGGGACGACCGTGTCCCGGCCTGACATCGCGCTCCGCGCGCTCGCCGACGCCCGTCGCGCCGTGGTTGCGTGGGCCGTCGCGGTGGGGCTGCTCGCGTTCGTGATGCTGGCCGCGTACCCCTCGGTTCGCGACCAGGCCGGAGACCTGACGAAGCTGCTCGATACCTACCCGGACGCGTTCAAGGCGTTCTTGGGCCTGTCGGAGGTCGACTACGCGTCCGGCGCCGGCTACCTGCGGGCGGAGATGTTCGGGTTCACCGTGCCGCTGCTGCTGGTCGTGCTGGCGATCGGCCGCGGGGCGAACGCGATCGCCGGCGAGGAGGAACGCGGCACCCTCGACCTGGTGCTCGCGACACCCGTCAGCCGCGCCCGCGTCGTCGTCGAGAAGGCCGCCGCGCTCGTCGCGGTCGTCGCGCTCGTCGCGACCGCGTTGTGGGTCGTGCTCGCCGCGTCCGCGACAGCGTTCGACCTCGACGTGCCGCTCGCGCGACTGGCGGCCGCGGTCGGCGCGACCGCACTGCTCGCCGTCGTCTTCGGAACCGTCGCGCTCGCGGCCGGAGCGGCGTTCGGACGGCGCGGGCTCGCGGTCGGTTTCGCGACATCGGTGGCGGCGGCGACGTTCGTACTCGAGTCGCTCGCGCGCATCGTCGACGCGCTCGAGCCGTGGCGCTGGGTGTCGCCGTTCGCGTACTACCGCGACGCCGACCCGCTCGCGCGCGGACTGCCCGTACACGAGACGCTGGTCCTGGTCGCCATCGCGCTCGTCGTGGCGGCTTTGGGGATCGCCGGGTTCGCCCGGCGCGACGTGAGAGGACGCTGACGCCATGTCCGCCGACTACCCGATCAAGGTCGAGGCCCGCCTCGACGAGCCGCTCTCGCGCTGGCTGTGGTTGGTGAAGTGGCTCCTGATCATTCCGCACGTCATCGTGCTCGTGTTCCTCGGCCTCGCGTACTTGATGCTCAGTCTCGTCGCGCTTGCCGCGATCGTCGTGACCGGCCGCTATCCGCGGGGGATCTTCGACTTCAACGTCGGCGTCCTCCGGTGGGGCTGGCGCGTGCACTACTACGCGTACGGCGCGCTCGGCACGGACAAGTACCCGCCGTTCACCCTGGCCGACGTGCCGGACTACCCGGCGCGGCTCGAGGTCGGGTACCCCGAGCACCTGTCGCGCAGCTACGCACTGTTCAAGTGGTGGCTGCTCGCGATCCCGCACTACCTGGTCGTCTCGCTGTTCGTCGGCGGCGGCTGGGGCTACGGGCGGACCACGGGGTACGGCGGCCTCGTCGGGGTCCTCGTCCTCATCGCCGCGTTCCACCTGGTCTTCGCCAACCGGTACCCGCGGCCGTTGTACGACTTCGTGCTCGGGCTCGACCGGTGGGTGCTCCGCGTCATCGCGTACGCGAGCCTGATGACCGACGCGTACCCACCGTTCCGCCTCGACATGGGCGGCGCCGAGCCCGTCATGCCCGGCTGAGCAGCACCTTGAGCGCGCCGGTCTCGCCGGCCGTCGCGAACGTGTCGTACGCGGTCATCGCCTCGGCGAGCCCGAACCGGTGCGTCGTGAACATCGTCGGGTCGAGTCGGCCGGCGCTGATGAGACGAAGCAACGTCGGCGTGCTGTCGGTGTCGACCAGACCGGTCGTGATCGTGACGTCCTTGATCCAGAGCTTCTCGAGGTGCAGCGTCACGGGCTCGCCGTGGACGCCGACGTTCGCGACGCGGCCGCCGGGCCGGACCAGCTCGGTACATAGCTCGAACGTCGCGGGCACCCCGACCGCCTCGACGACGACGTCGGCACCCAGACCCTGGGTGAGGCCCATGACCGCGTCGACCGCCTGCTCGGGCGTGACCGCGAGGTCCGCACCGAACTCCAGGGCCTTCGCCCGCCGCGCCTCGGCCGGCTCGACGACGACGATCCGCTCCGGCGAGAACAGGGCGCTGCCGAGGACGACCGACAGGCCGATCGGGCCGGCGCCGACGACCACCACGGTGTCGCCGGGCGCGACGCCGCCGTTGCGGACGCCGACCTCGTAGCCGGTCGGGAGGATGTCGGCGAGATAGACGACCTGCTCGTCGGCGAGCCCCGGGGGAACGGCGTACGCCGATGTGTCGGCGAACGGCACCCGCGCGTACTCCGCCTGGAGCCCGTCGACCAGGTGCCCGAAGATCCAGCCGCCGCCACCCTGGCACTGGCCGTACTGACCCTTGCGGCAGTACGCGCACCGCCCGCACGAGGTGATGCACGACACGAGCATCCGGTCGCCCTCGTGGAAGGTCTGGACGCCGATTCCCGTCTCGACGACCGTGCCGACGGCCTCGTGGCCGAGGATGCGACCCGGCGTCACCGCGGGGACGTCGCCGCGCAGAATGTGCAGGTCCGTCCCGCAGATCGTGGACGTGTCGATCCGGACGACGACGTCACCATCAGCCTGGATCTTCGGATCGGGTACCTCGTCGAGGCTGCGTTGTCCCGGGCCGTGGTAGACGAGCGCGCGCATGGCGGGCTCCCTTCGTCGATGTTCGTTGGCAGCACACCGCACCGGAGCTGGTCGAACCAGGGGACGAACGCCCCGTCCCTTCGGGCGGAACGGCCCTAGGGCTCCTCCTTCGTACGCGACAGCGTGGACGCCGGAGGTCGACATGGCCGAGGCCGCGCTCGTCGAGACGCACACCGCTGTCCTGGTGATGGCGGGCGACCGCGTGTACAAGGCGAAGAAGCCCGTGCGGTTCCCGTTCGTCGACCTGACGACGCCGGCGCTACGGCGCCTTGCTTGCGTGCGCGAGGTCGAGCTGAACCGTCGCCTCGCGCCTGACGTGTACCTCGGGGTGGCGACCCTGACCGGTGTCGGCGGCGAACCCGACGAGCCGGTCGTCGTCATGCGCCGGCTCCCCGCCGACCAGCGGCTGTCGACGATGGTCGCCGCCCATCGTTCCGACGCCCGCGACGAGATGGTGCACGTGGCCCGCCTCATCGCGGCGTTCCACGCCAGTGCCCCGACGTCGCGAGCGGTCGCTGCCGCGGCGTCGGCGGACGCCGTCGGCACGGCCGCGCTGCGCAACATCGACGAGCTCGCCGCCGTCTGCGGTCATCTGCTCGACCCTGCGGACGTCGCGACCGCGCGCGAGCGCACCGAGCGGTACGTCGCCGGGCGCGGGCCGCTGTTCGACGAACGCGTCGCGCTCGGCTACGCGCGTGACGGCCACGGCGACCTGCTCGCCGACGACATCTTCTGCCTGCCCGACGGGCCGCGGGTCCTCGACTGCCTGGAGTTCGACGACACGCTCCGGTACGGCGACGTGCTGGCCGACGTCGCGTTCCTCGCGATGGACGTGGAACGGCTCGGCGGCGTGGACCTCGCGCGCGAGTTCCTCGACGCGTACGCCGAGTTCTCCGGCGCGACGTGGCCCGCGTCGCTCGAGCACTTCTACGTCGCGCAGCGCGCGCTCGTCCGGGCGAAGGTCGCCGGCCTGCGGGGCGACGACCCGCACCTGCTCGTCCGTGTCGCGCTGCGGCACCTGCGCGCGGGACGCGTCCGCCTGGTTCTCGTCGGCGGCGTCCCGGGCACCGGGAAGTCGACGCTCGCCCAAGGGCTCGCCGACCGGTTCGGCCTGGCGCTGCTGCGCTCGGATGCCGTCCGCAAGCAGGTCTACGGCGTCCCCGCGACGACCTGGCACCCTGAGCCGTACGGCAAGGGGCTGTACGACGCCGCGCACACTGCGGCGACGTACGCGGAGCTGCTCCGCCGCGCGGCGATCTCGCTGGCGCACGGCGAGTCCGTGGTCCTCGACGCAACCTGGCTCGACCCGGCGATGCGGTCGCGGGCCGCCGCTGTCGCGGCCGGCGCGCACGCGGACCTCGTCCAGTTGCGGTGCGTCACGCCCGACCGGGTCGCGACGAGCCGCGTACTCAGCCGCGCGATGGCGCACGCGGACATCTCCGACGCGACACCCGAGGTCGTCGAACGCGTGTCGGCCGACGCGCGGCCGTGGCCCGACGCGCGCGAGATCGACACCACTCGACCGCCCGCGACTGCGCTCGCCGCGGCCGCGGCCTACGTCACCTGACCGGAGGAGGAGCCATGTCGCGCATCGTCGTCGGCGTCGACGGGTCCGAGCACTCGCGCGCGGCACTGCGCTGGGCGTTGCACGAGGCGCGGCTCCGCGACGTCCCCGTCGTCGCGGTCCACACGTACCGCACGCCGATGGTCGGCCTCGAGATCGCCCCGGCGTACGTCGACCTGCGACCCGCCGCGGTCGCCACCCTCGCCGAGGAGGTCGGGAAGGCGCTAGCCGACGTCGGCTTCGACATCGCCGTCGAGCAGTACGTCACCGAGGGCGACGCGGCCGTGTCGCTCGTCTGGAAGTCGCACGCCGACGACCTCGTCGTCGTCGGCTCGCGCGGGCACGGCATCGTCGCGAGCGCGCTCCTTGGGTCGACCAGCCAGTACGTCGCATCGCACGCGACGTGCCCCGTCGTCGTCGTCCACGGGAGTGCATCGTGACCAGGACCATCACCAGGGCCGCCGTCGATCCCGCCGTATGTTCCCTGCCGGACGCGACGCCCGTCCTCGTCCGCGCTCTCGAACCCGGTGACGGTGACGCGTTGCGCGCGTTCCACGACGGGCTGTCCGCACAGACCGTCTACTACCGCTTCTTCTGCGCGCGCGGGCCGTTGACGGACGCCGAGGTGGAGTACTTCACCCACGTCGACCAGCGTTCGCGGGTCGCGCTCGCCGCCGCCGTCGACGGCACGTTGATCGGCATCGCGCGGTACGACCGCATCCCCGGCACCACCGACGCGGAGACCGCTGTCGTCGTCACCGACGCGTGGCAGGGACGCGGCGTCGGAACGGTGCTGGTCGGGCGGCTCACCGAGATCGCGCGGCGGTCCGGCGTCCGGCGGTTCGTCGCGGAGACCTTGCTGTCGAACACCCGCATGCTCCGGCTGCTCGCCGACGTGTCGCCGGCGCGGACGTACGACGTCGAGGAGGGCATGGCTCGCGTCCTCCTGGACCTCGGTCGCTGAAGGATGACCGACCCTGCTGGTGGCCACCGGCGTGCGCAAGGTCTACCGGGCTCGCGAGCGGCGCGAGGCGGCGGCACGCCGGCGCCGACCCGCGCGTCGGCGTCACCTCATGGCCGCGCCGGTCACCGTGCCGTCGGCACCGCGGACCTGAGGCTCGCGCCCAACCGCTCGCCCCAGCGACGAGCGCGGTCGACCTCGCCTTCGACCAGCGGTCCGGGCGTACCTCCGACCCAGAACGTCTCCGGCGGCATCGCCATGCGATATCCGAGCGCGCGTAGGCGGCGTCGCGCTGCCTTCGCAGCCGAGCCGGGCACCGGCGCGTGGACCCGCGTGTCGAACGCCGCCGCGTCGACGTGGCCGGGACCGAGGCGGGCGAGCCACTCGCGCAGCCCCGTCCCCGCGGACACCGGTGCTCCGCCGATCTTCGCGGCGGCCGACTCGCGGGTGCTGCGCCGGCTGAGCCCCATCGCATGCGTCGGCCCGCCGACGACCAGCAACGCCACGTCGTCGTCGATCGTGGATGGCGCCGCGCCGACCTCGATCGTGTCGACGTCGAACGCGGACGCGAGTCCGCTCGCGATCGCGTTCGCGACGTCCCTCGTGTTGCCGAACATGGACTCGTAGATCACGACTGCTTTCATCTCAACTCCCGAAGTGGGCGTAGACCGCCGCGGCCCGCTCGTATCCCGCGGCCGCTTCCTCGCAGGTGGCGAGGTCGTCGCAGTGCGGGCGTCCTTCGTCAGTGGCGAAGTTGTAGTTGCAGACCGGGCACGTCGCGTCGAGTGCCGCGGGCAGGTACGGGCACGCGCCCCAGCCGCACGACCGATCACCCTCGCCCGTCACGAAGTCGTAACCGCACCCGATGCACTGCCGGAACGCGGGCGGTCGCACCGCCGTCGTCGATCGACTGAAGGGCCACATGACCGCCACCTCCTCACACCTCGCCGTCATTGCACGTCGTCCGGCCGAAACGCGAGAGTGCCGAACGGCCCGAAGTCGAGGGACCGACGCCCCTGCGCGCGCGGACGATCGACGCGGCACCGTCGGGGTGTGCCGCAGGTCGCGACCGTCCCGACGGCCGCTCGCGCACGCGAGCGCCGCGGCCTGACCGACGCCGAGGTACGCGCGCGACAGGCCACCGACGGCCGCAACGAGCTCCCCCACCCTCGGCCACCGTCCGCGCTACGTCGACTCGCGGTCCAGCTCGTGCACTTCTTCGCGTTGCTGCTCTGGGTCGCGGCTGGGCTGGCTTTCGTCGCCGGCATGAAGCAGCTCGCCGTCGCGATCGTGGCGGTGGTCGTCGTCAACGGCGTGTTCGCGTTCGTCCAGGAACACCGCGCGGAACGCGCGGCCGAACGCCTCGCCGACCTGCTCCCCCGGCAGGCGACCGTACGCCGCGACGGCGTGGTCGACGTCCTGGACGCGACCGACCTCGTCGTCGGCGATGTCGTACTCCTCGACGCCGGCGGGCGGGTCGGCGCCGACCTGAACCTGCTCGACGTGAGCGACCTCGCGGTCGACACGTCACTGCTCACCGGCGAGTCGTCGCCGGAACGCCCGTCGGCCGGTGACGTCGCGTACGCAGGGACGTTCGTCGTCGGCGGCGAGGCGACGGGAGTCGTCGTCGCAACGGGCGCACGCACCCGGGTCGGAGGCCTTGCGGCACTTACTCGCGCGGGCCACCGGCCGCGGACGCCGATCGCGCTCGAGCTCGACCGGGTCGTCCGCGCGGTCGCCGCCATCGCGGTCGCCGTCGGTCTCGCGTTCTTCGGCGTCGGCCTGCTGCTCGGGATGGCACCGTCCGACGGGTTCCTCTTCGCGGTCGGCGTGACGGTCGCGCTCGTCCCCGAAGGGCTGCTGCCCACCGTCACGCTCTCGCTCGCGATCGGCGCGCAACGCATGGCGAAGCGCAACGCGGTCGTCCGCCGGCTCGAAGCCGTGGAGACGCTCGGCTCGACGACGTTCATCTGCACCGACAAGACCGGAACCCTGACCCGCAACGAGATGGCCGTCGTCGCGGCGTGGACGCCGTGGGGTACGGCGACCGTGACGGGCGACGGCTATGCACCGGCCGGCCAGGTCGAGACCGACGCGCCCGACGCCGTACGCGCGCTCGCGCTCGCGGCGGTGCGCGCCTCGACCGGCCGGGCCGTCATCGAGGGCGACACGTGGGTCGCGCGCGGCGACCCGATGGAGGCGGCGCTCGACGCGTTCGCCCGTCGTTGTGGCGTCGAGCCCGGTGAGCCGGACGGCACCGCGCGGTACCCGTTCGACCCGCGTCGGCGGCGCATGTCCGTGGTCACGGACGGCGTGCTGTACGTGAAGGGCGCGATCGACACCGTGCTCCCGCGGTGCCGTCCTGCGGACGGTGCCGAGGAGGCCGCGCACGCGCTCGCGCTGCGCGGCTTGCGACTGCTCGCCGTCGCGCGCGGCGCCCCGCCGCCGGCCGGCGCGACCGCCGACGACGCCGAACGCGACCTCGACCTCCTCGGGCTCGTCGGCCTGGAGGACCCGCCCCGACCCGGGGTACACGAGGCCGTAGCCGCCTGCCGCCGCGCGGACATCCGGCTCGCGATGATCACTGGCGACCATCCCACCACCGCCACTGCGGTCGCGCGCGAGACCGGGCTCGCCTTGGCGGCCGACGCCATCGTCGTGACCGGGGCAGACCTGCCGGCCGACGACGACGCGCTCGGCGCGCTCCTCGACCACGACGGCATCGTCGTCGCGCGCGTCACCCCCGAGGACAAACTGCGGATCGCGCACGCGCTGCACGCGCGCGGACACGTCGTCGCGATGACCGGCGACGGCGTCAACGACGGGCCCGCGCTGCGCGCCGCCGACATCGGCATCGCGATGGGCCGTAGCGGCACCGACGTCGCGCGCGAGGCCGCCGACCTGGTACTCCTCGACGACGACTTCGCGACCATCGTCGCGGCGGTCGAACAGGGACGAGCGACGTACTCGAACGTGCGCCGCTTCCTCACGTACCACCTCACCGACAATGTCGCGGAGCTGGCGCCGTTCGTCGTGTGGGCCTTGAGCGGCGGGTCCTTCCCGCTCGCCCTCGGCGTCCTGCAGATCCTCGCGCTCGACATCGGCACCGACCTGCTGCCGGCGCTGTCGCTCGGCGCCGAACCCGTCAC
>CBQZLL010000096.1:0-10482 GCA_967749945.1 uncultured Frankiaceae bacterium | reverse complement strand
ATCTACCTCTTCAAGAACAACACCGACTCGGCCGGGAACTCCTACGGCTGCCACGAGAACTACCTCGTCGGCCGGCACGGCGAGTTCTCCCGGCTCGCCGACATCCTCATCCCGTTCCTCGTGACCCGGCAGATCCTCTGCGGCGCCGGGAAGGTGCTGCAGACGCCGCGAGGCGCGGTCTACTGCGTGAGCCAGCGTGCCGAGCACATCTGGGAGGGCGTGTCGTCGGCCACCACGCGGTCGAGGCCGATCATCAACACCCGCGACGAGCCGCACGCGGACGCGGAGCGGTTCAGGAGACTCCACGTCATCGTCGGCGACTCGACGATGAACGAGACGACCACGCTCCTCAAGGTCGGTACGACCGACCTCGTGCTGCGGATGATCGAGGCGGGCGTCGTCATGCGCGACCTCACGCTGGAGAACCCGATCCGGGCGATCCGTGAGGTGAGCCACGACATCACCTGCCGCAAGCGGGTGAAGCTCGCGAACGGTCGCGAGGCGAGCGCGCTGGAGATCCAGCACGAGTACCACGCGAAGGCGCGTGACTTCGTCACCCGCCGCGGCAACGACCCCATCGCCGAGCAGGTGCTCGACCTCTGGGGCCGCACGCTCACCGCGATCGAGACGGGCGACCTCGACCTCGTCGCGCGCGAGGTCGACTGGATCACGAAGTACCAGCTCGTGGAGCGCTACCGGGCGAAGCACAAGCTGCCGCTGTCGTCGCCGAAGGTCGCGTTGCTCGACCTCGCGTACCACGACGTCAACCGCGAACGCGGCCTCTACTACCTGCTCGAACGCAAGGGCGCCGTCTCGCGGGTCACCGACGACGTGACGATCACCGAGGCGATGGATACGCCGCCGCAGACGACGCGCGCGCGGCTGCGCGGCGAGTTCATCCGCAAGGCCAAGGAGAAGCGGCGCGACTTCACTGTCGACTGGGTGCACCTCAAGCTCAACGACCAGGCACAGCGCACCGTCCTCTGCAAGGACCCCTTCCGCGCTGTCGACGAGCGGGTCGAGAAGCTCATCGCGAGCATGTAATAGGGACCTGGTCAGGCGACCGGCACGTAGTACGTCGTCGGCCCGATTCGCCCACGCAACGTCTCCGCGCCGGCGCGCCGCCAGCACTCGGCCTCTTCGCCTGCGCTCGCGACCGAGCGCTCGCTCGCGAGGATGCGTTCCGGCCGTGCCTTCGCCGCCTCGGTGAGCCGGGCGGCTTCGTTCACCGGGTCGCCGATGACGGTGTACTCGAACCGCTCCTCGGCGCCGACGTTGCCCGCGGTCACCGTGCCGGACGACACGCCGATGCCCGCGTCCAGCCGCAGGTCCACGGGTACGGCGGCGAGCCGATCGCGCAGGTGCCGCGCGGCCCGCAACGCCGCAGCCCGATGACCGGCGACGTCGGCGGGCGCGCCGAAGACGCAGAGCGCGCCGTCGCCGTCGAACTTGTTGACCCAGCCGCCCTCCTCGCGCGCCGACTCGACGACCGCGCCGAAGAACGCGTTGAGCGCGCGCAGCATCTCGTCGGCCGGACGCTCCTGCGCGAGTGCGGTCGACCCGATGACGTCGGCGAACAGCACGCTCACGTCGCGCGTCTCGCCGCCCAGCGCGATGCCGCGCTCCAGTGCCTGCTGGGCGACCTCGTCGCCGACGTGGCGGCCGAAGAGGTCCTGCAGTTTCCGGCGTTCCTCGAGGCCCTCGACCATCTCGTTGAACCCGGTCTGCAACAGGCCGACCTCGGACGCGTCGTTCACGGGCGCCCGGGCGTCGAGCCGCCCGCGTTGCACCTCGCGTTGCACGGTACGCAGGTCGTTGATCGGCTCGGCGACCGACTTCGCGGCGACGACCATCGCGATCGCGCCGGTGACGACGCCGACGACGACGAGGAACCAGATCGCCCCCGCGAGGTGCTGGCGCTCCTCCGGCGTCCGGAACGCCTGCGTCAGCCCCACCGCGAGCAACGGCAGCGCGGCGCCGAGCAGCCAGGACACGACGATCCGCGGCAGGATGCCGGGCGCGCGCGGGCGTTCGAGAGCGGTGTACGACAGGACGAGCGCCGACACCGGACGCAACGTCCGTTCGACGAGGAGGTACGTCAGCGTCATCGTGATGAGGCCGCCGAGCACGATGCCGGTCGTGACCCGCGCGACGAGCACCCAGCCGGTGTGGTGGGACACCTGGAGGGTGCCGAACATCACCGCCGCGAGCAGCCAGACCGCCTCGGGAAAGACCAGCATCGAGCGAGGCAGCCGCAGCACCGCGTCGACCTCGGCGGGCGTCGGCGCGCGCTCCGCGGTTGCGAACGCCGAGATTCGGCGCATCCGCGCGGTGAGCACCAGCCCGCCGAGCGCGCCCATGACACACATGAAGACGACGAACACGGCGAGGTCGGTGCGGATGACGTGCTCGCGCTGCTCGGGGCTCACGGTGCGCGGGACGGGCGACACGATGGCGAGGTACACGAACGAGAGCACCGCACCGAACAGGTTCGCGACCAGGATGTGACCGCCCACGTGCAGCAGCCGGTGCCGCACCAGGTCGGCCGGCGCGCTCTCGTCCCCGTGCGGCCTCACGACAACGCCGCCGCGTGCCGTCCGGCGGCCGCGGCCGCGACGAAGTACGCCGTGTCCTCGTCCAGCCCGCGCCCCATCGATTCCAGCGGCAACCCGCTGCGCGCCAACGCGTCCACCAGCCCGTCGGCCCGGACGCGGACGACGTCGTGCCGGTCGGCGACACCGGACTCACGCAGGTCTGCCTCGACGGCAGCGGCGAGCGGTTCCGGTAGGTCGGGGACGACGACGTCGGCGCGGGCGAGGGCGACCCGGCCGTACGCCGTCCGGCTGTGGTGGCTCACGCCGCGATGGCGTTCGCGCGGGTCCGAGTCGGAGATGCGCAGGCTCGCGACGGCCCGCCCGCCGACGGCGGCCACGGCGTTCACGGCGTCACCCGCCGCCACGCCGGAGAAGCCCCACGGCGTGCCGACGCCGAGGTTGCCGGGCCCTTGCGTGACGACGGTGACGTCGGCGGCGAGGACGTGCCGCGCGGCGAGCAACGCCTCGTGCAACGTCACCGCTTCGAGGTCCCCGCCGAACGCCTGCCCCGCGGTGACCGTGCCGGCGAGACGCGAGCGCACGGCGGCGACCGTACGCGACAGCCAGATCGGCAGCGCGCCACCGTCGGTCATGACGTACGCGACCGTCGTATCGGGACGCGCGTCGTCGACGCCGACGAGGATCGCGGGCAGCGCCGAGTGCAGATCGGCGACGACGACCGGCATGCCGTCGACGCTCACCGCCTCCGCGAGTCGCGCGAACCACGGCGAAGCCTCTTCGGAGACGCCGAGCACGGTCGCCTGCAACGGCGTGTACCGCGCCTTGACCAGGTGACCGGGTCCGACGACCTCGGCGGGCAGCCGGTCGGGGACCGCGACGACGAGGTGGTAGCCGCCCGTGCCGAGACCGAGGTCGACGGCGGTGCTGTTGAGCAGCACCCGGTCGCCCGCGACCGGCTCGCCGACGAGCGCGGGGTAGGCGAGGGCGACGGCGGCGCCGCCGCCCACGGCGACGTCGAGCTCGACCGCGCCCGGCCAGGCCCGGCGGACGCCGGTCACCCGGCCTTCCGACATGCGGATCACAGCGCGCACGGTAGCGTGAGAGGGCTGCCCGATCGTCCGAGGAGAACCCCGCCGTGCGCCGCATCACCGCCACCCCTGCCGCCGTCCTCGCCGCCGCCCTGCTGCTGACCGCGTGCAGTGGCAAGGACAAGCCCGTCGGCGTCGCCCAGTCGTCGTCGCCGACGCCCTCGCCGGTGCTCGCGTCGAAGAAGCCGACTGTCGTCGTGCCGAAGGGCCCGGCGCCGAGGGACCTCGTCAAGACCGACCTCATCCCGGGGACCGGCGACTTCGCGGTGCCTGGCAAGGTCGTCACGGTGCAGTACGTCGGCGTGCACTTCGACACCGGCAAGCAGTTCGATGCGTCGTGGGACAGCGGCCACCCGTTCTCGTTCCAGCTCGGTGGCGAGCAGGTCATCGCCGGGTGGGACGAGGGCGTCGTCGGCATGCGGGTCGGTGGCCGCCGCCAGCTCGTTATCCCGCCCGACCTCGGCTACGGCCCGAACGGCGACGGCAGCGGCGTCATCGGCCCGAACGAGACGCTCGTCTTCGTCGTCGACCTCATCTCGGTCGGCGGCGAGCCGGCGGGCGTCGGGGGGAGCCCGCCGGCGTGAGCGTGTCGGCGAAGAAGCTGGAACGCCTCGTCAACCTTCTCCTCATGCTGCTCTCGGCCCGGCGACCGGTGACCGCCGAGCAGATCCGCGCGGTGGTCCCCGGTTACGAGCAGGCAGACGACGAGTCGTTCCGCCGGATGTTCGAGCGCGACAAGGAGGAGCTGCGCGACCTCGGCGTGCCCGTCGAGACGCAGCCGCTCGACGCGTGGGAGGACGAGGTCGGCTACCGGATCCCGCGCGCGTCGTACGAGCTGCCGGCGATCCCGTTCGAGCCCGACGAGGCGGCGGCGGTCGCGCTCGCCGCGCGGCTGTGGCAGTCGGCGGGTCTGGCCGACGCGAGCGCGAGCGCGTTGCTCAAGCTGCGCGCGGCGGGCATCGAGGCCGACCCGGTCGCGACTGCGGGCATCGAGCCGCGGGTGGCCGCGCGCGACGAGTCGTTCGAGCCGTTGCTCGCGGCGGTGCGCGCGGCGCAGGCGGTGACCTTCGCCTACCGCCCGTCGTACGCCGACGAGCCGGTGCCGCGGATGGTCGAGCCGTGGGGTCTGGTGCACCGCCTGGGGCGCTGGTACGTCGTAGGCCACGACCGCGACCGCCAGGCGGTGCGGGTGTTCCGGCTCTCCCGGGTGACCGGTGCGGTGACGACGGTCGGGAAGCCCGGTGCGTTCACCGTGCCCGAGGGCGTCGACCTGCGCGCGGCGGTCGCGCCGTTCGAGGACCGCGCGGACCGGACCGCGACCGTGCGTCTCGCGCCGGGTGCGGCGTGGGCCGTCCGCCGCGTGGCCGCCGAGATCAAGGACGAGGCGGACGGGTGGAGCCGCGCCGAGGTGCCGTTCGGCGACGTCGACCGGTTCGCCGACTGGATGGTCGGACTCGGGCCCGACGCGGTCGTCCTCGCGCCGGACGACGCGCGCGAGGTCGTCATTGCGCGGCTGCGAGCGGTGGCGTCGTCGTGACGAAGGCGGCAAGCCGGCTGGGCCGGATGCTGTCGTTGGTGCCCTACCTCCAGCAGCATCCGGGGATCCCCGTCGACGAGGCGGCGGACGTCTTCGGGGTGAGCGAGGAGCAGCTCCGCGACGACCTCGACCTGTTGTTCTACTGCGGCCTCCCGGGCTACACGCCCGGCGACCTCATCGACGTGTCGTACGAGGGCGACCGGATCACCGTCGGCAACGCCGACACGATCGCCCGTCCGTTGGCACTGACGCCCGAGGAGGCGCTCGCGCTCGTCGTCGCGACCCGCGCGCTCGCGGCCGAGCCCGGGCTCGTCGAACGCGACGCGCTGGACCGCGCGCTCGCGAAGCTCGAAGCCGCGTGCGGCTCCGCGATGGAGTCATCCGCGGGTCGGGTCGAGGTGTCGCTCGACGCGGCGGGGGAGACGCTCGCGCTCGTCGAACGCGCGACCGAGATGCGGCGCCGGCTGCACCTCCGCTACCACAACCCCGGTCGCGACGAGGTCTCCGAACGCGACGTCGACCCAATGCGCGTCGTCAACGTCGACGGGCGGTGGTACCTCGAAGGCTGGTGCCGCCTGGTCGAGGGGGTACGGCTGTTCCGGCTCGACCGGGTGCTCGACGCCGTCGAGCTCGACCTGCCCGCGGAGGTCCCCGAGCAGGCCGCGTCGCGCGACGTGTCGGAGGGGCTGTACCTCCCCGCGCAGGGCGATCCGCTCGTGACGCTGGAGCTCGCCCGCGAGGTGCGCTGGGTCGCCGACTACTACCCGCACGAGTCGGTGGAGGACGTCCCCGGTGGCATCCGGCTCTCGCTGCGGGTGCACGACGACGGATGGCTGCGCCGCCTCTTGCTCCGCCTCGGACCCGCCGCGCGGGTCGTCTCTCCCGCCTCGCTCGCGTCCGAAGTGCGGCAGTTGGCGGCATCTGCCCTGGCCAGGTACGAGGGTAACTAGCCCGTTCGGGCGGGGCCGGATGGCCCGCGACGGGTGTCAAGCAAATTCGCGGTCCTGCCGAGGAAACAGGTGTTCGCCGGAAAGCGGCGGCGCGCACCGAGAGGACCCCGGCCGTGACGACCATCAAGGCTTCCTGCCCCGCCTGTGGCGAAGTCGAGCTGACCTCGCAGGACGTGACGCTCATGGTGTGCAGCCACGCGCCGCAGTCGTACTACACGTTCGTCTGCCCGAAGTGCACCGACGAGGTGCGCAAGCCGGCCGACGACCACGTCGTCTCGCTGCTCATGTCGGGCGGTGTCCGCGCCGAGGTGTGGGACCTGCCCGCGGAGGCGCTGGAGACCCGCTCGGGTCCGGCCCTCACGTACGACGACCTCCTCGACTTCGCCCTCCAGCTCGGCGAGTCCGACGACATCGCCGCCGCGGCCGCGAAGGTCGGCGCGCTCTAAGACCCCGGCCGGGCTAGGGCGACTTCGTCGCTTTGGTCGCCCAGCCGGGGGGCCCCTCCGCCGTTTCCCTAGGATTCGTCCGTGGGCTACGTCGTCGCGTTCGCGCTGGCCGTGTTCCTCGGCGGACTGCTGTTCCTCGGGCTGCTGTCGGTGCGCGCGTTCCGACAGGTCAAGGCGCTGGGGCGGACGGTTGCCGACGCGAGCGCGCGGATCGCCGAGGCGAACGCCACGCTCGAAACACTCAAGCCGCGTGAACGTTGAGCAAACAGGCAGGTTCAGGATCGGCCAGCCCCGAAATCCTGCCGTAGACTCGTAGGAACGACCAGCAGAGGACGCGACCATGAACCTGCCCGGTGGCTTCGAGCTCTTCGCGATCCTCGCAGTGCTTGTGCTCCTTTTCGGCACCAAGAAGCTGCCCGACGCGGCCCGTTCCCTCGGCCGCTCGATGCGTATCCTCAAGGCCGAGACCAAGGGTCTGCGCGACGACGACACGCCGCCGTCGGCACTGTCGACCGGTGAGACGGACGCTGCCAAGGAGGCGCGCGAATTCGCCGAGTGGAAGGCGCAGCGCGCCGCGGACCGCACCGAGACCCGCTGACGTACGCGGCGCCGCCGCGTCGCGCGAGCCACCATGGCTGATCCAGAGGCGACTGCCGCCCGCCGTCGCCGCCGGAGGACGGCGCATCCGGAGGAGTCCCGGATGACGCTCGTCGAACACCTCGTCGAGCTGCGGTCGCGGATGGTCAAGAGCGCGTTGGCGCTCTTCGTCGCGGTCGTCATCGCGTTCATCTTCTTCAGTCCGATCCTGCGCTTCCTCCAGCGCCCGTACTGCGACCTGCCACCGCGGTACCGGTACGGCGGCGCGGACTGCCGGCTGTTCGTGACCGGCGTGCTCGACCAGTTCCTCATCCGGATGAAGGTCGCGCTGATGGCCGGAACGGTGCTGTCGGCGCCGGTCTGGATGTGGCAGCTCTGGGCGTTCGTCACGCCGGGGCTGCACCAGCGCGAGCGGCGGTGGGCGGTGCCGTTCGTCGCGTCGGCGGTCGCGCTGTTCGCGGCGGGGGTGGCGTTCGCCTACTTCACGCTGTCGAACGGCCTGCGTTTCCTGCTCGGCATCGGCGGGCACCAGATCGTGTCGCTGCTCACGGTCGACAAGTACCTCAACTTCATCGGGCTGATGCTGCTGGCCTTCGGCGTGTCGTTCGAGTTCCCGCTGCTCATGATCTTCCTCAACATCGTCGGCGTGACGCCGACCGCGAAGCTGCGCACGTGGCGGCGGCCGATGTTCTTCGGGCTGGCGGTGTTCGCCGCGGTCATCACGCCGTCGCAGGACCCGTTCACGTTCATCGCGATGTGGGGACCGCTCTGCCTGTCGTACGAGGTCGTCATCGTCTTCGGACGGATCAGGGACCGGTCGCGGCGCCGCCGTGGCCTCGGCGGCGAGTCGACCGACCAGTGGGCGGACGACGAGACGTCGCCGCTGTCGGTCTGACGTGGACGTCGCGCTGCTCGTCAACCCCACGTCAGGGAAGGGCCGCGGGGCGGCAGTGCGCGCTGCCGTCGAGGAGCGCCTCCGCGGTCACGGCGCGTCGGTCCGTACCGTCGTCGGCGAGGACGCGGCGCACGCCCGCGACCTCGCACACGCGGCCGTCACGGCGGGCGTCGACGCGGTCGTCGCGGTCGGCGGCGACGGGATGGTGCACCTCGCGTTGCAGGTCGTCGCGGGCACCGGGACGCCGTTGGGCATCATCCCGGCGGGCACCGGCAACGACCTCGCCACCTGCCTCGGCCTCTCCACCGACCCGCTGGTGGCCGCCGACACGGTCAACGCCGGGTCGTTGCGCCGGATCGACGCGGTGCGGGTGGGGGAGCGGTGGTTCGGCTGCGTCCTCGGCGCCGGGTTCGACTCGGTCGTCAACGAACGCGCCAACCGCCTCACCTGGCCACGCGGGGGCGCCCGCTACAACCTCGCCATCGCGCTCGAGCTGCCGCGGTTCAAGCCGCTGCCCTTCGTGCTGACGCTCGACGGCGAGGAGTGGCGCACCGACGCGATGCTCGTCGCGCTCGGCAACGCGCAGTCGTACGGCGCGGGCATCCGCATCACGCCCGACGCGCGCCTCGACGACGGGCTGCTCGACGTCTGCGTCCTCGCGCCGCTGTCGAAGCTGGAGTTCGTCAGGACGCTGCCGAAGGCGCGGACCGGCCGGCACGTCGAGCACCCGGCCGTGACGATCCGCCGCGCCCGCGTCGTCACCCTCGACAGCCCGGGCGTCGTGGCGTACGCGGACGGCGAGCGGATGGGGCCGTTGCCGCTGACCTGCGAGACGGTGCCGGGCGCGGTGCAGGTGTTCGCGCCGGCCTTGTCGTAGTCTGCGCAGATTCGTCCCCTCAGTCCCTGGGAGTCGTCCGATGCGCCGTACCCTCGCCGCCGTCGTCCTGGCCTCGACCGCCCTCCTCACCGTCGGCGCCTTCACCACGTCCGCGTCCGCGGTGTGCGGTGGCGGCGAGCCGGGCGAGCCCTGCTACTGCCCCGACCTCAAGGTCATCACGATCTACTGCTGACCCCGTCCGGTCATCGCGGCTCCGCGTTGCTACTGGTGAGTAGCGGCGCGGGGCCGAGCACGAACCGGTGAACGGCGGCGCCGCTACTCACCAGTAGCGCACCGGCCCGGCCCGAGCCCAGCCAGGTGATCGCCGCCACGTAGGCTGCTGGTATGTCCGAGCTCGGTGCGTTCGCGGCTCGGTACGAGTTCCCGCTCGACGAGTTCCAGGTCACCGCGTGCGCGGCGCTGGAGGCGGGTGACGGCGTCCTCGTCGCCGCGCCGACCGGCGCGGGCAAGACCGTCGTCGGCGAGTTCGCCGTGCACCTGGCCCTCGCGACGGGCCGGAAGTGTTTCTACACGACGCCGATCAAGGCGCTGTCCAACCAAAAGTACGGCGACCTGCTCGCCCGGCACGGTGCCGCCAGCGTCGGCCTGCTGACCGGCGACAACGCCATCAACGGCGACGCCCCCGTCGTCGTCATGACGACCGAGGTCCTCCGCAACATGCTCTACGCCTCGTCCGAGGCGTTGCGCGGCCTCGGCTACGTCGTCATGGACGAGGTCCACTACCTCTCCGACCGTTACCGCGGCGCGGTCTGGGAGGAGGTCATCATCCATCTGCCGCCGTCGGTCCGGCTCGTGTCGTTGTCGGCGACGGTCAGCAACACCGAGGAGTTCGCGGACTGGCTCGTCACCGTCCGCGGCCATACCAGGGTCGTCGTCGAGGAGCACCGGCCCGTCCCGCTCTGGCAGCACGTGCTCGCGGGCAGCCGCCTCTACGACCTGTTCGAGAACGACGGCCGCGAGGTCAACGGCGCGCTGATGCGACTGCAGCGCGAGGAGCGGTTCACCGTCGAGTGGGGCACCCGGCGTCCGCACCGCGGCGGGCACCGGCCGCGCGGCGGCACGCCCGTACCGAGCCGCGTGGACGTCGTCGAGAAGCTCGACCGCGAGGGCCTGCTGCCGGCGATCACCTTCATCTTCAGCCGCGCGGGCTGCGACGCGGCGGTGCAGCAATGCCTGCGCGCCGGGCTGCGGCTCAACACCCCGGAGGAACGCGAGCGCGTGCGCGAGTACGTCGAGCTGCGCTGCGCGGAGCTGCCCGAGGAGGACCTCACGGTCCTCGGCTACTGGGAGTGGCTCGACGGCCTGGAGCGCGGCGTCGCGGCGCACCACGCCGGGCTGATCCCGACCTTCAAGGAGTGCGTCGAGGAGCTGTTCGTCCGCGGTCTCGTCAAGGCGGTGTTCGCGACGGAGACGCTCGCCCTCGGCATCAACATGCCCGCGCGGTCCGTTGTCCTCGAACGCCTGGTGAAGTGGAACGGCGAGACGCACGCCGACATCACGCCGGGGGAGTACACCC
>CBQZLL010000095.1:0-10590 GCA_967749945.1 uncultured Frankiaceae bacterium | reverse complement strand
GACCAGTGCGACAACTGCGGCAACCAGCTCGACCCGCAGGACCTCAAGAACCCGCGCTCGAGCATCAACGGCGAGACGCCGAAGTTCGTCGAGTCGCCGCAGTTCTTCCTCGAGCTGCCCGCGTTCGCCGAGGCGCTCGGCTCGTGGCTGCAGGCGCGCACCGACTGGCGACCCAACGTGCGGAAGTTCTCGGTGAACCTCCTCGAGGACCTCAAGCCGCGCGCGATCAGCCGCGACCTCGACTGGGGCGTGCCGATCCCGCTGCCCGGGTGGCAGGACGACCCCGCCAAGCGGCTGTACGTGTGGTTCGACGCCGTCATCGGCTACCTCTCCGCGTCGGTCGAGTGGGCCCGTCGTTCCGGCGACCCGGACGCGTGGCGCGCGTGGTGGCAGTCGGCGGACGCGACGTCGTACTACTTCATGGGCAAGGACAACGTCGTCTTCCACACCGTGATCTGGCCGGCGATCCTGCTCGGCTCGGAGGCGGCGTACGGCGCGTTGCGCCTGCCCGACGAGGTCGTGTCGAGCGAGTTCCTCACCATGGAGGGGCGCAAGTTCTCGTCGAGCCGCCAGGTCGTCATCTACGTGCACGACGTGCTCGCCCGCTACGGCGCCGACCCGTTGCGCTACTACCTGTCGGTCGCCGGGCCGGAGACGAGTGACACCGACTTCACCTGGGAGCAGTTCGTCACGCGCAACAACTCCGAGCTCGTCGCCGGGTGGGGCAACCTCGTCAACCGGACGCTGTCGATGGTGTCGAAGAATCTCGGCACCATCCCGCCCGCGGGCGCGCTGACCGACGGGGACCAGGCATTGCTCGCGGCCGGGCGCGCCGCGTTCGGTACCGTCGGCGCGTTGCTCGAACGCTCCCAGCAGAAGGCCGCGGTCACCGAGGCGATGCGGGTCGTCGGCGACGCGAACAAGTACCTCTCCGACAACGCGCCGTGGAAGCTGCGCGAGAGCGAGCCCGAGCGGTTCGCGACGGTTCTGCACTGCGCGCTGCAGCTCGTCGCCGACTGCAACGCGCTGCTGACGCCGGTACTGCCCGCGTCCGCCGACAAGGTGCACGCGATGCTCGGCGGTACGGGCGCGTGGGCCGGGCAGCCCGAGTTGCGCGACGTCGACGACCTCGACGGCGGGCCGGCGTACCCGATCCTCACCGGCGACTACGCCACCGCCGCGCGGTGGGGGTCGACGCCGATCGTGCCGGGCACGCCGATCGCGCCGCCCGAGCCGCTGTTCGTCAAGCTCGACCCGTCGGTCGTGGACGAGGAGCTCGCGCGGCTGGAAGCGAGCCAATGACCGCACGTTACGAGCGCGCGGGCGACGCGCCGCCCGCGCCCGAGCCGTTGCGCGTACCGGTCGCCGACGCGCACTGCCATCTCGACCTCATGGGCGCCGACCTCGACGAGGCGCTCGCGCTGTCGGCGACCGTCGGCGTGCCGCGCGTCGTCACCATCGGCATCGACGTGCCGTCGTCGCGGCTCGCGGCGTCGCAGGCGTCGTCGCATCCGGGTGTGCTCGCCGCCGCCGCGATGCACCCCAACCACGCGGACGACGCGACCGACGAGGCGCTCCGCGAGATCGAGGCGCTCGCCTCGCTGGACCGGGTACGCGCGGTGGGGGAGACGGGGCTCGACTACTACCGCGACACCGCCGATGTCGCGAACCAGCAGCGGTCGTTCCGCGCGCACATCGCCATCGCGAAGTCGACAGGCACGGCACTCGTCATCCACGACCGCGACGCGCACGACGACGTACTACGGATCCTCGACGAGGAGGGCGCGCCGGACCGCACGGTGTTCCACTGCTTCTCCGGCGACGCCGCGATGGCGAAGACGTGCGCGGCGCGCGGCTACGTCATGTCGTTCGCCGGCAACATCACCTTCAAGAACGCCGCGCCGTTGCGCGAGGCCGCGGCTGTCGCGCCGCTCGACCTGCTGCTCGTCGAGACCGACGCGCCGTTCCTCACGCCGATGCCGTACCGCGGGCGCCCGAACGCGCCGTACCTGATCCCGTTGACGATCCGCGCGCTGGCCGAGGTGAAAGGCAGCGACGAGGACGAGGTCGCGACGGCGATCGACGCGAACGCCCGGAGAGTGTTCGGAGAGTGGTGAAGGTGGTGCGGGGCACCGCACCACCGACTAACGGAGCGCAGCGGAACTAGGTGGTGCGGTGCCCCGTACCGCCGTCGGGGACTGGGCATTTTGTCCACAGGACAGACGTCCGCAGTTGGACATTCCGGAAAAGAAGACGCTACCGTCGGCGGCTGATCGCCGGGGTGGGGAAGTCCCGGCGCCGCGGGCGCAAGCCTGAGGCGCTGCCCCCTGCCCGGAGACTCCGAGCATCGGAGCACTGTGCGGAAGACCCTGTTCCGGGGGCTGGTCCTGTCCACACTGCTCACCGCCGGGTACGCCTGGGTGAGCTTCGACAAGACAGTGCAGGTCGAAGTCGACGGCCGGCCAAGGGCAGTGCACACGTTCGCCCGCACGGTCGGCGGTGTGCTCGACCAGCTCGACGTGCAGGCCGGCACCCACGACGTCGTCGCACCCGCGCCGGCCGTCCACCTCAAGGACGGATCGCGCATCGTCGTCCGGCACGGCCGCCAGCTCACGCTCACCCTGAACGGCAAGACCCGCAAGGTCTGGGTCACCGCACTCAACGTCGACGAAGCGCTCGACCAGCTCGCGGTCCTCAACTCCCACGGCGCGTTCGTCTCCGCGTCGCGGTCGCGTTCCATCCCGCTGGCCGGGCTCGCCCTCGAGGTACGCACCCCCGCCCGCGTGACGATCCTCGCCGACGGCCAGCCGCACGTCGTCGTCACGACGAAGGCGACGTTGCGCGAGGTGTTCGGCGAAGCGCACGTCAAGCTCGCGCACACCGACAAGGTGTCCGCGCCGCTGACGATCCTGCCGCTCGACGGCCTCACCGTGCGCGTCACCCGCATCCGCGGCACCCGCGAGACCGAGGACGTCGCGGTGCCGTACGGCGTCGTCCGCAAGCCCGACCCGAGCATGTGGCTCGGCGAGACGCGGGTCACCGTCCACGGCATCCCGGGCGTCCGGGTGCTGACGTGGGCGCTGACGTACACCGACAAGAAGCTCACCGGCCGACGCCTCGTCGGCTCGAAGCTCGCCCGCCAGCCCGTGACGCAGGTGCAGTACTACGGCACTCGCCGCCGCACGGTCGACGATCTCAACTGGTACGCACTCGCCCGCTGCGAGTCCGGCAACAACCCGCGCGCGGTGTCGTCCGGCGGGACGTACCGGGGGCTGTACCAGTTCCGGCTCTCGACCTGGTGGGGCGTCGGCGGCACGGGCGACCCCATCGACGCGACGCGCGAGGAGCAGACGTACCGCGCCAAGCGGCTGTACCTGCGGTCGGGTCGCGCGCCCTGGCCCTACTGCGGCCGGCTGCTCTAACGCTCACCCCGGCCGAGGTTCGTGACCTCGCAAACAGGCTCGGGATCCGCCCGACGAAGTCGCTCGGGCAGAACTTCGTCATCGACCCGAACACCGTGCGCCGGATCGTCCGCGCCGCCGCGCTCGACGCCGACGACGTCGTGGTCGAGGTCGGCCCCGGGCTCGGCTCGCTGACCCTCGGGCTGCTGCCGGTGGTACGCCGCGTCGTCGCCGTCGAGGTCGACCCGGTGCTTGCCGGCGCGCTCGCCGAGATCGTGCGTTCGCGGGTGCCCGGCGACCTCGACGTCGTCGCCGCCGACGCGGTGCGGTTGACGTCGTTGCCAGGTCCGCCGCCGACCGCGCTCGTCGCGAACCTGCCGTACAACGTCGCCGTCCCCGTCCTGCTCACGATGCTCGAACGGTTCCCGACGATCGCCCGCGGGCTCGTCATGGTGCAGCAGGAGGTCGCCGACCGGCTCACCGCGCCACCAGGCTCGCGGACGTACGGCATCCCGTCGGTGAAGCTCGCCTGGTACGCCGCCGCGCGGCAGGCCGGCGCGGTACCGCGGACGGTGTTCTGGCCGGTGCCGAACGTCGACTCGGGGCTGGTCGCGTTCACCCGCCGCGAGCCGCCGGAGGGCGGCGCGGACCGGGAGGCGACGTTCGCGGTGATCGACGCGGCGTTCGCGCAACGCCGGAAGACGCTGCGCGCGGCGCTGGCGTCGTGGGCGGGATCCCCGGCCGCGGCCGAAGCGGCGTTGCGCGCGGCGGGCGTCGACCCGGGGCTGCGCGGCGAGGCGCTCGGTGTCACGGACTTCGCGCGGATCGCCTTCCGCATAGGGTGATCGCGAAGGGGAGGTGCCCGCTGGCCGAACGCCGTGGCCTCACCGGGGTCCCGGAGCCGGTCACGGTGCGGGTGCCCGGCAAGGTCAACCTGCACCTGTCGGTCGGCATGCGCCGAACCGACGGGTTCCACGACGTCACGACCGTGTTCCAGGCCGTCTCGATCTACGACGACCTCACCGCGTCGGGCGGCGCCGGAGACATCACCTGCATCGTGTCGGGCGAGGGCGCGAACGACGTCCCGCGCGACTCCGCCAACCTCGCCGTCGCCGCGGCGTTGCGCCTCGCGGTCGTCGCCGGCGTCGAGAGCGGCGTACGGCTCAATCTCGTGAAAGGCATTCCCGTCGCCGCGGGCATGGCGGGCGGCTCGGCCGACGGGGCCGCGGCGCTCGTCGCGTGCGACCTGTTCTGGGGGACCGGCCTGGACCGCGAGGACCTCGCCACGATCGCGGGATCGTTGGGCAGCGACGTGCCGTTCGGGCTGTACGGCGGCAGCGCGCTCGGCGTCGGCCGCGGCGACCAGGTCACGCCGGTGCTCGTGCGCGGGCAGTTCCACTGGGTGCTCGCGCTCGCCGAGCGCGGGCTCTCGACGGCGTCGGTGTACGAGGAGCACGACCGCGGCGACCCGCTGCCCGTGCGCGAGCCGGACGGCGTCCTCGCCGCGTTGCGCGCCGCCGACGCCGCCGCGTTGGGCCGGGCCTTGCACAACGACCTCCAGGCGGCCGCGCTGCGCCTACGACCCGAGCTGCGGCGCACCCTCGACGCCGGTGCCGAGCGCGGCGCGCTGGGCGCCGTGGTCAGTGGATCGGGGCCGACGGTGGCGTTCCTCTGCGGGTCGCGGGGCGACGCCGTCGCGCTCGCCGCCGGGCTGTCCGGCGCGGGGGTCTGCCGGGCGGTGCGGACGGCGTACGGACCGGTGCCCGGCGCCCGCGTCGTCGGCGAACCGTGAACCTCGTCAACCTGGAGATGGTCGGCAAGACGTACGGCACGAGCGCGGTCCTCGACGGCGTCTCGCTCGGCGTCGCCGCGGGCGAACGCGTCGGCGTCGTCGGCCGCAACGGAGGGGGCAAGACGACCCTGCTCCGCGTCCTCCTCCGTGCCGAGAGGCCCGACACCGGACGGGTCACGCATACCTCGGGCCTCGACGTCGGGTGGCTGCCACAGCACGCCGACCTGCCGGACGGCGCGACCGTACGCGACGTCGTCGTCGGCGCGGCCGCCGACCACGAGTGGGCGGGCGACGCGCGGGTCCGGGCGGTGCTGCACGGCCTCGGGGTCGGTGACCGGTTCGACGCGCCGGTCGGCCCGATGTCCGGTGGCGAACGCCGCCGCGTCGCCCTTGCCGCGTTGCTCGTCGGCGAGCACTCGTTGCTCGTCCTGGACGAGCCGACCAACCATCTCGACGTCGAGGGCATCGCCTGGCTCGCCGCGCACCTGGCCGAGCGCAGGTGCGCCCAGCTCGTCGTCACGCACGACCGCTGGTTCCTCGACGCGGTCTGCACGGCGACGTGGGAGGTCGCCGACGGCGCGGTTCGGCAGTACGAGGGCGGCTACAGCGCGTACGTCCTCGCCCGGGCCGAACGCGAACGCGTCGCCGCCGCGACCGAGGCCCGGCGGCAGAACCTGCTGCGCAAGGAACTCGCCTGGCTGCGTCGCGGGCCGCCCGCGCGGACGAGCAAGCCGCGGTTTCGCATCGAGGCGGCGAACGCGCTCATCGTCGACGAGCCGCCCGCGCGTAACGCCGCGGACCTGGTCCAGTTCGCGACCGCGCGGCTCGGCAAGACCGTCGTCGACGTCGAGGACGCGGACATCGCGGCCGGTCCGCACGCCCTGCTGAGTCGGCTCACCTGGCACCTCGGGCCCGGAGACCGGGTCGCGGTTGTCGGCGTCAACGGCAGCGGCAAGACGACGTTGCTCCGCGTCCTCGCGGGCGACCTCGCACCGGTGGCCGGGCGGGTCACGCGCGGGCAGACCGTGCGCACCGCGTACCTCGACCAGGAGGTACGTGGCCTACCAGCGGGTCGCCGGGTCCTGGAGGCCGTCGAAGAGGTGGCGCGGCACGTCGACCTCGGCAAGGGCCGGTCGATGTCGGCCTCGCAGCTGCTCGAACGGTTCCTGTTCGACGCGGGCTCGCAGTGGACGCCCGTCGAGGATCTCTCGGGTGGTGAGCGTCGCCGTCTGCAGCTGCTGCGGCTGCTCATGACCGAGCCCAACTTCCTGCTGCTCGACGAGCCGACGAACGACCTGGACATCGAGACGCTGGCGGCGCTGGAGGATCTGCTCGACGGCTGGCCGGGCACGCTCGTCGTCGTCTCGCACGACCGGTACTTCGTCGAGCGGACGTGCGACCGGGTCCTGGCGCTGTACGGCGACGGGACGTTGCGTGACCTCCCGGGCGGTATCGACGAGTACCTCGCCCGGTCGGTCGCCGCCGCCGCGCCGCCGTCGAAGCGCGAACGCACCGGCGACTCGCGCGCGGCGCGCAAGGAGCTCACGCGGTTGGAGCGACTCGTGGAGAGGCTGGAGCGCGACGAGGCGCGGCTGCACGCCGCGATGGCCGAGTCCGCGACGGACTACGAAGCCGTCGGTCGCCTCGACACGGAGCTACGCGATGTCCAGAGCCGCAGGGCCGAGGCCGAGGAGCAGTGGCTGCGCCTCTCCGAGGAGACCTAGCCCGCCCCCAGATTCCACGATCTTGGCGATGTTTTGCACGCATACGGTGCAAACCATCGCCAAGATCACGAGAAGTGGTGGCCGCCCGTCAGTTGGCCTTGCTCACCAGGTGGGGCTTGTCTTCGAGGTTGCCCAGGCCGTTCCAGGCGAGGTTGACGAGGTGCGCCGCGACGTCGTCGCGGCTTGGCTTGCGCGCGTCGAGCCACCACTGCCCGACGAGTGCGACCATGCCGACGAGCGCGTGCGAGTACAGCGGCGCGAGCTTGGTGTTGTAGCCGCGAGCCTTGAACTGCCCGGCGAGGATGTACTCGACCTGGGTCGCGATGTCGCCGATGACGCTGGCGAAGATGCCCGTCGTCGACGCGACGGGCGACTCGCGGATGAGGATGCGGAAGCCGTCGGTCTCGGTCTCGATGTACTTGAGCAACGCCGACGCCGCCTGCTCCAGCAGAACGCGCGGGTGCTCGCCGACGAGCGAGTCGGTGATCAGCGCGATGAGCCGCTGGACCTCGCGGTCCTTGACGACTTCGTACAGGCCTTCCTTGCCGCCGAAGTGCTCGTAGACGATCGGCTTCGAGACGCCGGCGCGGTGCGCGACCTCCTCGATCGAGGTCGCCTCGAAGCCGCGTTCGGCGAACAGCTCGCGGGAGACGTCGAGCAACTGCGCGCGGCGCTGCTGTCCCGTCATCCGTACCCGCGGTTTGGCTCCCTCGTCGCTCACGCGGGGGACTGTCTCACGCGCGGGCCTTCTCCAGGCGGGCGGGGGTCGGCCAGCGGACCTCGTAGGCCCAACCGAACTGCTCGAACAGCCAGATCAGCCGCGCGCTGCTGTCGAGCTGACCGCGCTCGACGCCGTGCCGGGCGGCGGTGGGGTCGGCGTGGTGCAAGTTGTGCCACGACTCGCCCATCGAGATGACGGCGAGCGGCCAGAAGTTCGTGCTCTTGTCGCGGGTCTTGAATGGCCGGTTGCCGAACGTGTGGCACAGCGAGTTGATGCTCCACGTCACGTGGTGCAACACGAAGACCCGGACCAGGCTGCCCCAGAAGAACGCCGTGAGCGCGCCGACGACCGTGCCGGTCAGGAGGTAGCCGGCGACCGCGGGCGCGACGAGCGACACCGCGACCAGCCACGGGAACGCCTTGTGCACCTCGACGATGTCGGGGTCGGCGAGCAGGTCGGGCGCGAACTTCTCGAGCGACGTCTGCTCGGGGTCGAACAGCCACCCGACGTGCGAGTGCCACAACCCCTTGACCATCGCGGTGAAGCCTTCGCCGTACGCGTGCGGCGAGTGCGGGTCGCCGGGCTTGTCGCTGAACGCGTGGTGCCGGCGGTGGTCGGCGACCCAGCGGATGATCGGCCCCTCGATGGCGAGCGAGCCGCAGACCGCCATGGCGATGCGCAACGGTCGCTTCGCCTTGAACGACCCGTGGGTGAAGTAGCGGTGGAAGCCGACCGTGATGCCGTGTCCGGCGATCGCGAACGCGACCACGCTGATGACGACGTCGGTCCAGCCGATGCCGTGTCCCCAGAGCAGGAGGCCGCTCGCGAGCACCGCGACGAACGGCACGACGACGAAGATGATGAGCGCGGTCTGTTCCCAGGAGCGCTTCGGCTCGGTCGCGATCGGCGGTGGTGCCGTGGGGCGGTCGGCAAGCAGGGTCATGAAGGTCCTTCGGGGTCCTGAGGGCTGGCTACGCCACCGTAACCTACCGAACCGTAGGTTGTCGAGGCTTGCTACCCTCGCGGCGCGCGATGGGGAGTGGTGTAAGTAGGCGAGCACGGGGTCCTTTGGAGTCCCAGGTTCAGGTTCGAGTCCTGGCTCCCCAGCCAGCGCGCCGCCCCCGGTACACTTGGCGCCCTTCCCCCCGATCGCGAGGAGCGCCTCGTTGCCGACGTCCGCCGCTCCGGCCGCGGTCGTCGTGCTCGCCGCCGGCGAGGGCACCCGGATGCGGTCGGCGACCGCCAAGGTCCTGCACGAGGTCTGCGGCCGTACGCTGCTTGGTCACGTGCTCGCCGCGGTCGAGCCGCTCGGCGCGGAGCGCGTCCTCGTCGTCGTCGGCCACCAGCGTGACGCGGTCACCGCGGCGCTCCCGCCGTACGCCACCGCCGTCGTGCAGGAGGAACAGCGCGGCACCGGTCACGCCGTCCGGCTCGCGCTGGCGCCCGACCTCGCCGGCCGCGTCCTCGTCCTCAACGGTGACATGCCCGCGGTGACGACGGAGACGTTGCGCGCGCTGGTCGACGCGCACGACGGCGACCTCACGCTGCTGACGACCCGCGAGCCCGACCCGACCGGCTACGGCCGGATCCTCCGTGACGCGACGGGCCGCGTGACAGGCATCGTCGAGGAACGCGACGCGACGCCCGAGCAGCGCGCGGTCGACGAGGTCAACGCGGGTGTGTACGTGTTCGACGCCGACGCGCTGCGGACCGCGCTCGGCAAGCTCTCGACGGGCAACGCGCAGGGCGAGGAGTACCTCACCGACGTCGTCGGCGTCCTCGGCGGCGCGGCCGCGGTGGTCGCCGACCCGGCCGAGGTCGCGGGCGTCAACGACCGCGCTCAGCTCGCCGCCGCCGCCGCGACGATCCGCGACCGCGTACTGCGCATCGCGATGCGCGACGGGGTCACCGTGACCGATCCGGCGACGACGTGGGTCGACGTGACGGTGACACTGGAGCCCGACGTCACGATCGAGCCGTACACCCGGCTCCGGGGCGCGACCCGGGTCGAGTCGGGCGCCGTCGTCGGGCCGTTCGCCGAGGTCGTCGACGCGACGGTCGGGGCGGGGGTACACGTCGGTCCGTTCGCGTACCTGCGCCCGGGCACGGTGCTCGGGCCGCGCAGCAAGGTGGGCGCGTACGTCGAGGTGAAGGCTTCGACCCTCGGCGCGGATTCGAAGGTGCCCCATCTCTCCTACGTCGGCGACGCGACGATCGGCGAGCGCAGCAACATCGGCGCCGCGACCGTCGTCGTCAACTACGACGGCCGCGCGAAGCACCGGACCGTCATCGGCGACGACGTCCGCATCGGCAGCGACACGATGCTCGTCGCGCCGGTCGAGATCGGCGACGGCGCGTACACCGCCGCGGGATCGGTCATCACGAAGGACGTCCCCGCCGGCGCGCTCGGCGTCGGCCGGGCGTACCAGCGCAACGTCGAGGGGTGGGTCGCGCGCCGGCGCGGCGCCGAGGGCCAGAATGACCAGGGAGAGGGAGCGACACCGTGACGGGTCTCGACATCATCGGCCACAAGACGCTGATGCTGTTCTCGGGGCGCGCGTACCCCGAGCTGGCGGCCGAGGTCGCCGAGCACCTCGGCTGCCAGGTGTCGCCGGTGACGCTGTACGACTTCGCGAACGGCGAGACGTACTGCCGCTTCGAGGAGTCGGTGCGCGGCTCCGATGCGTTCGTCATCCAGAGCCACACCACGCCGATCAACACCTGGGTGATGGAACACCTCGTGATGTGCGACGCGCTGAAGCGCGCGAGCGCCAAGCGCATTACGGTCGTCGCGCCGTTCTACCCGTACTCGCGGCAGGACAAGAAGACGCTCGCCCGCGAGCCGATCTCGGCGAAGCTCATGGCCGACCTCTTCAGCGCCGCAGGTGCCGACCGGATCATCGCGATCGACCTGCACACGCCGCAGATCCAGGGCTACCTCGACGACCCGCT
>CBQZLL010000094.1:0-10655 GCA_967749945.1 uncultured Frankiaceae bacterium | reverse complement strand
AGGTGCTCAAGGGCGCCGACATGGTCTTCGTCACGGCGGGCGAGGGCGGCGGCACGGGCACCGGTGGTGCACCCGTCGTCGCGAGCACCGCGAAGAAGCTCGGCGCGCTGACGATCGGTGTCGTCACGCGGCCGTTCGGGTTCGAGGGGCGGCGTCGCGCGACGCAGGCCGAGGCCGGCATCGAGGCGCTGCGCGAAGAGGTCGACACCCTCATCGTCATCCCGAACGACCGGCTGCTGCAGATCTCCGACAAGGAGGTCAGCGTCCTCGACGCGTTCAAGGCGGCGGACCAGGTGCTGCTCTCCGGCGTGCAGGGCATCACCGACCTCATCACGACGCCGGGTCTGATCAACCTCGACTTCGCCGACGTGAAGGCGATCATGAACGGCGCCGGCTCGGCACTCATGGGTATCGGTCGGGCGCGCGGCGACGACCGCGCGGCCGCGGCCGCCGAGGCCGCGATCTCCAGCCCGCTGCTGGAGGCGAGCATCGACGGTGCGCACGGTGTCCTGCTCAACATCTCGGGTGGCAGCGACCTCGGCCTCTTCGAGATCCACGAGGCGGCCGACCTCATCGCGCAGGCCGCGCACCCCGACGCGAACATCATCTTCGGCGCGGTCATCGACGACGCGCTCGGCGACGAGGTCCGGGTCACGGTCATCGCGGCCGGGTTCGACGGCGGTGCGCCGAAGACGCGGCGCGAGCCCGCGATCACGCGTCGTCCGGTCGCGCAGCCCGCGGTGGTCAGCGTCGTCGACGCGGACATCGACCTCGACGAGATCGACGAGGACGACCCGGTGCCGGCGTTCGTCCGCGCGGCTCCCGAGCCCGAGCCCGTCCGCGTCGCGCCGCGGACCGAGCCGCGACGCAAGATCGTGTTCGAGGACACCGACGACCTCGACGTGCCCGACTTCCTGAAGTAGGGGCGTGGGCACGCCGGCGCCGCTCGTCGTCCCGCTCGCGCCGGGGATCACCGCCGCGTTCACGACGCGCGCGGGCGGTGTGAGCGACCCGCCGTACGCCTCGTTGAACGTCGCGCTCCACGTCGGCGACGACGAGGCCGCGGTGCTCGCCAACCGCAAGGCCGCGGCGACCGCGCTCGGTCTCGACGCGGACCGCGTGACGTGGTGCGACCAGGTGCATGGCGACGAGGTCGCGACGGTGACCGCGGGCGACGCGGGCCGGACGTTCGCGGCGACCGACGGGCTCGTCACGGTTGCCGCCGACGTGCCGCTCGCGGTGATGTCGGCGGACTGCGTTCCCGTCCTCCTCGCCGACTCCCGGCACGGCATCGTCGCCGCGATCCACGCGGGCCGGCGCGGACTGGTCGGCGGTGTCGTCGAGGTCGTGGTCGGGACGATGCTCGATCTCGGCGCGGTTCGCGACGACGTCCTCGGCGCGATCGGCCCGGCGATCGGCCCCTGCTGCTACGAGGTCGGCGCCGACGTCGCGGCCGAGGTCACCGACACGCTCCCGGTCACCCGCGCGACGACCCGGTCCGGTACGACCGCGCTCGACCTGCCGGCCGGCGTCCGCTATGTCCTTGCCCGCGAGGGCGTCCGCGCGGTCCGGTCGGTCGGCGGCTGTACGGCGCACCAGCCGGGCCTGTTCTTCTCCCACCGGCGCGACGGCGTCGCCGGACGGCACGCCGGGATCGTCTGGCGCGCATGAGTCGGCTCGACGCGTTGGCCGCGCGGCTCGACGCGGTGCGCGCGCGAATCGCGGCGGCGGTCGACGACCCCGAGGGCGTCACCCTGGTCGCGGTGAGCAAGACGTGGCCCGCGTCCGACGTGCAGCTGCTGCACCGCCTCGGCGTGCACGACTTCGGCGAGAACTACGACGCCGAGGCCGCCGCCAAGGCCGCGTCGCTCGCCGCGATGGGCGCGCGACCGCGCTGGCACTTCGTCGGCGGCGTCCAGCGGAACAAGGCGCGGTCCGTCGCGTCGTACGCCGATGTCGTCCACTCCCTCGACCGCCCGGAGATCGTCGCGGCGCTCGGGGCGGCCGCCGCCCGCGCCGGGCGGGAGATCGACGGTCTCGTCCAGGTCCGCTACGACGCCGGCCCGGGGCGGTCCGGGGTCCCGCCCGAGGAGGTCAGGGCGCTGGCCGACCTCGTCGCCGGGACCGAGGGCCTGCGCCTCGCCGGGCTCATGTGCGTCGCGCCATCGGGGGAGCCGGCCCGGCCGGTGTTCGCCCGGTTGCGGGCGCTGGCGGACGAGGTCAGGGGCGACCACCCGGGCGCGACGACCCTCTCGGCGGGCATGACGCACGACCTCGAGGACGCGCTCGCCGAGGGCGCGAACTGCGTCCGTGTCGGGACGGCCCTGTTCGGCGATAGAGCCCCGTCCGTCGGCTAGACTCGCCGCCGTACGGCCCGTGACCACCCGAGGCGGAAGGAGCGCCATGGCCGGCGTTCTGCGCAAGACCATGGTCTATCTCGGGCTGGTCGAGCAGGCCGACGAGGAGTACGACGACCTGCTCGACGACGAGCTCGAGCCGACCGGCCAGGTCCGCCGCCTGGGTGCCGACGAGCCCGTCGCCGTCCGCCGCTACCCCGCGACCGAGTCGCGCGGCGCGCTCGCCGTCGACACCGACCGGCGCACCCGTCCGGTCGAGGAGACGCGGGTCGAGCTGCCGTCGTACCGGATCACGACGTTCGTCCCGGCGAAGTACAACGACGCCAAGGAGATCGGCGAGCACTTCCGCCAGAACGTCCCGGTCATCATGAACCTCACCGAGATGGACGACGACAGCGCGAAGCGCCTCGTCGACTTCGCGGCGGGGCTGACGTTCGGCCTGCGCGGCAGCCTGGAGAAGGTCACCAACAAGGTGTTCCTCCTGTCGCCGAGCAACGTCACGGTGTCGGCCGAGGACAAGGCCCGCATCCGTGAGGGCGGGTTCTTCAACCAGTCGTGAGCGACGCCCTCAACTCAGTCCTGTACTGGATCGGTGCCCTGCTGTGGCTGTACGGCCTGGTGCTGTTCGTCCGCGTCGTCATGAGCTGGATACTGCAGCTCTCGCAGTACCGGCCGAGCGGCGCCGCGGCGGTGGCGTTCGAGTTCGTCTACTCGGTTACCGATCCGCCGCTACGGCTGCTACGGCGCTGGATCCCGGACCTGCGGATGGGGTCGTTCGCGCTCGACCTGTCGT
Source organism: uncultured Frankiaceae bacterium (assembly GCA_967749945.1). GTDB lineage: Bacteria > Actinomycetota > Actinomycetes > BP-191 > BP-191 > BP-191. The sequence goes on along the minus strand of CBQZLL010000094.1, from coordinate 7,505 downwards.
TCCTCGTGCTCATCATCGGCGTGTACATCGTGTCGCGCGTGCTCATGGGAGGCTGATCCCATGCCACTGACTCCCGAGGACGTCCGCAACCGACGGTTCAAGACGTCGTTCCGCGGCTACGACGAGGAGGAGGTCGACACGTTCCTCGACGAGGTCGAGGTTGAGCTCACGCGCCTCCTCGGCGACAACGACGGCCTTCGCCAGCGGCTCGACGCGGTCGCCGCCGCGCCGCCCGCGCCGCCGGTCAACAGCGAGGCTGAGGAGATGCTGCGACGGACGTTGCTGCTCGCGCAGCGCACCGCCGACGAGACCGTCGCGGGTGCACAGGCCGAGGCCGAACGCCTCGCTACCGAGGCGCGCACCGCCGCGGCCACCATGGTCCAGGCGGCCGAGCAGCAGGCTGCCTCCGCCATCGGCGACCTCGAACGCCGCCGCCAGGCGCTGGAGCAGCACATCGAAGGGCTCCGCGCGTTCGAGCGGGAGTACCGGACCAGGCTCAAGGCCTACCTCGAAGCGCAGCTCCGCGACCTCGAGGGGCGCGCCCAGGGCTCGGCCGAGGCGCCGCCGGCGCCTTCCACGGCCGCTACGCCGCCCCCTGCTGCCACGCCCGCGCCGCCGCCAATCGCCCCGACGCCCGTCGCGCCACCGCCCGCGCCACCGCCCGTGCCACCGCCCGCGCCACCGCCCGCGGCAGCGCCGCCGGGCGACGCGTACGAGGGCGAGCCGGAGCCGTTCGACATCGACGAGGGCGGCACGGGGGTGCCGCGACTCGCGCCGTAGCACGTCCCTACGGTTCGGGCCTGAGGGCCCCCGCTATGTAGGATGCACGCCGACCTCCAGACCCTTCGCAGGGTCGTGTCGAAAAGGGGCAGTCTTGATCGTCGTCAGTGGCGCGCTCGTGCTCGTCGCGCTCGTACTCCTGATCATCGGGTTGCTGGGTGACGGGCTCCTCCTCATCTGGCTGTCGATCGGCACGAGCGTCGTCGCCGGCGTGTTCCTGCTGCTCGGCGCGCTCCAGCGGCGCGGCGCTCCGGCGCCCGTGGCGGACATGCCCAGCGGCCCCGACATGCTCGAACGCGTGACCGCCGTGTCGGTCCGCCCGCGCGAGGAGGTGGTCGAGCCCGCGCCAGTCGAGGACGCGGTCGCGGCCGTCGGCATGGTGTCGGTCGTCCCCGGCCGCCCGCGCTACCACGTCGCGGCGTGCCGGTTCCTCACCGGGCGTCCGGACGTCGAGTCGATCAAGGTCGACGAGGCCAGGGCCGAGGGCTACACCGCGTGCGGCATCTGCAAGCCGGACGCCGCGCTCGCCGCCGAAGGCGCGGGCGAGATGCCCGAGCCGGTGGTCGAGGAGGTCGTCGAGGCCGCACCGCCCGCGCGCAAGGCGCCCGCGAAGCGCGCCACCGCGGCCGCTGCGGCGACCAAGGCTCCCGCCAAGCGCACCGCGACCGCGACGGCGGAGAAGCCCGCCAAGGCCGCGGCAAAGGCTACGACCGCCGCCACCGGCAACCAGGTCGTCGTCATCCCGGACCGGGGAAAGTTCCACATGGCGACCTGCCGGTTCGTCAAGGACGTCCCCGGCACCGTCACGGTGACGAAGGCCACCGCCAAGCGCCAGGGTTACACCCCCTGCGGCGTCTGCAAGCCATAGCGCCACGCTCAGGCGCCGTCTGGCTGCGTTCTCGGTCGCTCGTTGGCGAAGCCAACGTCGCTCCCTGCGGCCTTGCCGGACGACCCCTGAACGCGGCGCCCCTGAACGCGGCGCCCGCTGTCGCACAGCCGAAGACCTCCCCACCGCGCGTGGGGAGGTCTTCGGGCTTTTCCGGGGGGCGCGGCCCGGGGTGGCCGCGTACGTCGCGAGCGGGGAACTCGCGAACGACTGGGTCCTAGCTCGCGGCCCGGCGGAACGGGTCGCGCGGCGGCGGCGTCGGCATCGTGATGTGCGAGCCGTCCATCGCGATCCCGACGAGGTCGAGGACGGCTCGGAGGACGGTGGTCGTCGTCTCGCCGGCCGCGACACCCGACGACGTCACCATCGCCCGGTAGACGGTCGCGTAGTGGCGGACAGGCGTGTCGTACGACCAGTCGACCGAGCCGAGGTGTACGGCGCTGCCGTGCGAGCCGTTCGGCCCGTCGAACGGACCGGTCCACACCTGGATCCCGGCCGGCCCGGCCGAGAAGCGGCCCCCGGACGAGACGTCGTGCTGCTGGGCCATCTCGAGCAGCTCCCGGGTCTCGCGCTCGGCGAGCACGAGGGCGGGGCGGACGTGGCTGGACAGCGCGGGCACCGCGACCGCGTGGGCGGCGAGCGCCAGCCGGGGCGCCTGCTGGAGCGTGAGGACCGACATGGGAGGTCTCCATCGGGAGGAACGTTCGCGGTGCCGTACGGACTACTTGTCGGCATCCGCCAGACGTGTTCTTGACTCGGCCGAACGGGTGATTGGTTCCCGGCTCACTGTCCGGCGGCCCGCAGCCACCACGTGAGCGGGAGGTCACCGTCGTGGTGGGCGGCCATGTCGATCGGCGGGTGACCGCGCCTGAACGACACCGCCAGCACCTCCTCGGCCACCTGCCCGCCGTGCTCCGCCAGTGCGTCGCCGACCTCGCCGTCGGCCTCCCACCACAGCTCGATCCGGTCGCTCACGTCGAGGCCCGTCGCCTTCCGCGACTCCTGGATCGCGCGTACGGCGTCGCGCGCGAGCCCCGCCCGCCGGAGGTCCGGCGTGATCTCGAGGTCGAGGGCGAGCGTCGAGCCGCCCTCGCTCGCGACGGCCCACCCGGTCCGCGGCGTCTCGGTGACGACGACGTCGCCCGGCGACAGCGTGACGTCCACGCCGTCGACCGGGACCGTCGCGGTGCCCGTCGCGAGCGCGGTGGCGAGCGCCGTGGCGTCGGCGGCCGACACGGCGGCGGCGACCGCCGGGGTCTCCTTGCCGAACCGACGGCCGAGCTCGCGGTAGTTCGGCTTCACCGTGACGTCGACCAGCTCCGCGGCCTCGGCGAGCACGCCGACCGACGCGACGTTGAGCTCCTCGGCGACCTGCGCGCGGAGCTCCTCGGGGACGTCGGCCCAGCCGGGGGCGCCCACGAGCGCGCGCGCGAGCGGCTGCCGGGTCTTCACGCCGCTCTCCGCGCGGGTCGCGCGGCCCAGCTCGACGAGCCGGCGGACGAGCGCCATCTGTCGCGACAGCGTCTCGTCGACGAGCGTCGGGTCGACAGCCGGCCAGGTCGCGATGTGGACCGAGTCCTCCTCGCCGCGCAGCCGCCCCCAGACCTCCTCGGTGAGGAACGGCACGAACGGCGCCAGCAGCTTCGTCAGCGTCAGCAACGTCTCGTGCAACGTCGCGAGCGCCGCCGGGTCCGCCTTCCAGAAGCGGCGGCGGCTGCGGCGGACGTACCAGTTCGACAGGTCGTCGACGAACTGCGTGAGCCGCCGCCCCGCCCGCGTCGTGTCGAACGTCTCCAGCCCCTCGGTCACCTCGGCCACCGTGGCGTTGAGCTCGGAGAGCAGCCAGCGGTCCATCACCGTGTGGTCGACGGTTACCTCTCCGGGCGTCCACTGGCTCGTGCTCGCGTAGAGGGTGAAGAACGACACGGTGTTCCAGTACGTGAGCAGGACCTTGCGGACGACCTCCTCGATCGCGGCGTCGCCGACGCGGCGGTTCGCCCACGGGTTGCCGACGCAGAGCAGCAGCCAGCGGACCGGGTCGGCGCCATGCCGCTCGAACACCTCGAACGGCTCGAGGATGTTGCCGAGGTGCTTGCTCATCTTGCGGCCCTCGGCGTCGACGATGTGGCCGAGGCAGAGCACGGTCTCGTACGGCGACCGGTCGAAGACCAGCGTCCCGATCGCCATCAGCGTGTAGAACCAGCCGCGGGTCTGGTCGATCGCCTCGGCGATGAACTTCGCGGGGTACTGCTCGTCGAACGTCTCGGCGTTGCGGTGCGGCGCGCCCCACTGGGCGAACGGCATCGAGCCCGCGTCGTACCAGCAGTCGATGACCTCGGGTACGCGGTCCGCGCGCCCGCCGCACTGCGGGCAGGCGAGCGTGACCTCGTCGACGAACGGCCGGTGCGGGTCGAGCTCGGTCAGGTCGAGGCCGGCCAGCGTGCCGAGCTCGGCACGCGAGCCGACGCAGGTGAGGTGGTCCTCGGCGCAGCGCCAGATCGGCAACGGCGTGCCCCAGTAGCGCGAGCGCGAGAGCGACCAGTCGATGTTGTTGCTCAGCCAGTCGCCGTACCGACCGTCGCGGATCGTCTCGGGGTGCCAGTCGGTCTTCGCGTTCTCCGCGAGGAGGCGGTCCTTGATGGCGGTGGTGCGGATGTACCAGGACGGCGTGGCGTAGTTGATGAGCGCGGTGTCGCACCGCCAGCAGTGCGGGTACGAGTGCTCGAACCGTTCACCGCGCCACAGCAGGCCGCGCGCCGCGAGGTCGGCGATGAGGTCGTCGTCGACGTCCTTGAAGAACCGGCCGCCGACCATCGGCACGCCGTCCTCGAACTCGCCCTTCGCGGTGATCGGGTTGACGACCGGCAGGCCGTACGCGCGCGCGACGTCGAGGTCCTCCGCGCCGAACGCCGGCGCCGTGTGCACCAGACCGGTGCCGTCCTCGGTCGTGACGTACGTCGCGAGCGTGACGTAGTGCGCGTCCGGAATGTCGACGAGATCGAACGGTCGGCGGTACTTCACGTGCTCCAGGTCGCGTCCCGTGACGCGGTCGAGGATCTCCGCGTCGTCGCCGAGTGCGCTGCGCACCAAGGGTTCCGCGACGATCAGCCGCTCGTCGCCGACCCGTGCGGTGACGTACGTGACGTCGGGGTGCACCGCGACCGCGGTGTTGGAGACGAGGGTCCACGGCGTCGTCGTCCAGACCAGCAGCACCCGGTCGTCGTCGACGAGCGGGAAGCGGACGTAGACGCTCGGGTCGGAGACCGTGGCGTAGCCCTGCGCGACCTCGTGGTCGGAGAGCGTGGTGCCGCAGCGCGGGCAGTACGGCGCGACCCGGTGGTCCTCGACGAGCAGGCCTCGGTCGAAGATGGTCTTGAGTGACCACCAGACCGAGTCGATGTAGTCGGGGTCCATCGTCCGGTACGCGTTGACCTGGTCGAGCCAGTAGCCCATCCGCCGCGACAGCTCCTGGTGCTCGCCGACGTGGCGCAGCACGGAGTCGCGACATTTCTCGTTGAACTCTTTGATGCCGTACCGCTCGATCTCCTGCTTGCCGGAGAAGCCGAGCTCCTTCTCGACGGCGAGCTCGACCGGCAGGCCGTGGCAGTCCCAGCCCGCGCGGCGCGGGACGTGGTGGCCGGTCATCGCGCGGTAGCGGCAGAACACGTCCTTGAACACCCGGGGCACGGCGTGGTGCACACCGGGCCGGCCGTTCGCGGTGGGCGGGCCGTCGTAGAACGTCCAGACCGGCCCGTCCTTCGTCGCGGCGATGCTGCGGCCGAAGACGTCGGTCGCCTCCCAGTGCTCGAGCACGCGACGTTCCAGCGCGGGCAGGTCGAGCTGCGCTGGGGCGGGGTAGAAGCGTCCGGTCACTGGCACCTTCCGTCGTCGTCGCGGCCGGAGGGACGCGGCGCGCCGCGCGGTACCACCCTCCTTGGCGTGCCGGGCACGCCCACTCGTTCGTCCGCGATGTCGGGCGGAACCCGGCGGGGTCTACTGAGCGCGTCGCGCCGTTCTTCCCGCGGCTCGGGGGTGATGGCCCCGTCGTCGCCGGTGCTGCATCGCCGAGGATAACCGGGCGCCATAGGGTCGCGCTCGTGGGTACCGCGCGCGCCGTCCTGTGGGACTTCGATGGCACCCTCGCCGCGCGCGACGGGATGTGGAGCGGCTGCCTGACCGAGGCCCTCGACGCGGTGCTGCCCGGCCACGGAATCGCGGCGGCCGCCGTACGGCCCGGCCTCCGCGACGGTTTCCCGTGGCATACACCGGACCGCGGTCACGCGTACGCCACCGCCGACGCGTGGTGGGCGGCGCTGACGCCGTTGCTCGTCCGCGCGTTGTGTGCCGCCGGAGTGCCGCTGCCGGCGGCCGGCCGGGCCGCGGCCGAGGTCCGTACTCACTACGTCGACCCCGCGCGGTGGCACGTCTACCCCGACGTCGAGCCCACGTTGCGCGCGCTCGCGGGGTACCGGCACGTCGTCGTGAGCAACCACGTCCCCGAGTTGCCCGCTCTGGTCGACGCGCTCGGCTTCGCCGGGTACTTCGCCGCCGTCGTGACGTCGGCGACGGTCGGGTGGGAGAAACCGCACCCGGCGATGTACGCCGCGGCGTTGTCCGCCGCCGGGGACCCCGACGTGGTCTGGATGGTGGGCGACAACGTCACCGCCGACGTCCGGGGTGCCGAGGCCGCCGGGATCCCGGCGATCCTGGCCCGAACGGTGGACGCGTCGGTCGCCCGCCGCGCCGCGTCGCTGGCCGACGTCGTGACGTACGTCCTGGCCTAGGCCCCCGATTCTGGTGATCTTGGCGAGGTTTCGCACCATATGCGTGCAGAACCTCGCCAAGATCACCAAATGTGGACGGCGGGCCCGGCCGCAGGCCGGCCACCGCCCGCGACATCTAGGTGTCGCGCAACGCCGTCGCGCGGGCGGCGAGCGCCGCCGGGTCGCCCTCGATCGCGACGACCTTGTCGCGGCTGGTGGCGCCGGTGACGAGGGTGACGTTGGCGTTCGGGACGTCGAACGCCTTCGCGAGGGCTCGGAGCGCGGCCGCCGTGGCGCGGCCGTCGACGGCGGGGGCGGTGACGCGGACGACCAAGGCATCCCCGTACGCCCCGCCGACCCGGGTCACCGGCGAGCCGGGTCGGACCCTGATCGTGAGGCGGAACTCGTCCCGCACGAAGGGATGATCTCTCGGTCGCGGGTTGTTCTGCCTCCCGCGTGCCGCGTTGATCATGGCGAGGGAGCGGCTTATCCTTCCTCAACTCACCCGACGGATTGTGGATAAGTCGCGCGGGTACGCACGAAACCTGTGGACAACCGGGCTTCACGGCCGGGACGGAGCAGCGATGACCAGCCGCAGGGTCCGCTCGACGCTCGTCGCCGATGGCCCCGAACGGGTCGGCAAAGGGCGGCTCGCGAAGCTGTTCGGCGGGCGCCGGACCGCCGCGGCGACCGTGCCCGATTTGCCGTCGGCGCCGCCATCGGTCACGGTACGTCCCGCCCCGGTCCAGGAGGTTCCGACGGCTGCCAAGTCCGCCGCGCCCGTGCGCGTGGCTGCGCCCGCCCCGGTGAGGGCGGCCGCGAAGCCTGCCGCCAAGTCGGTCACCAGGCCTGCGGCGAAGCCCGCTGCCAAGGCGCCCGCGAAGCCGGCGGTACGAGCCGCCGCGAAGCCCGCCGCGAAGGCCGCGAAGCCCGCCGCGAAGGCCGCGAAGGCCGCGAAGGCCGCGAAGGCCGCGGCGAGGCCCGCCGCGAAGGCCGGGAAGCCCGCCGCGAAGCCCGCGAAGGCCGCGGCGAAGCCCGGGCGCGCCGCGAAGGCCGCGGCGAGGCCCGCCGCGAAG
>CBQZLL010000093.1:0-10668 GCA_967749945.1 uncultured Frankiaceae bacterium | reverse complement strand
AGCGCCTCGCCCATCTTGCCGGCGCCGACGATCGCGAGCGTCGTCATGACTTCGTCGCCAGGGCGCGGAGGAAGAACGCGAGGTTGGCGGGGCGTTCGGCGAGGCGGCGCATGAGATAGCCGTACCACTCCTGGCCGTACGGCGTGTAGACCCGCACGCGGTTGCCCGCGGCCGCGAGGCGGCGCTGCTCGTCGGGGCGGATGCCGTACAGCATCTGGAACTCGTACGTCGCCGCGTCACGCCGCTCGGCGAGCTTGCGCGCGATCGCGACGAGCCGCGGGTCGTGCGTCGCGACCATCGGGTACGCGCCGTCCGCCATGAGCCGGACGAGGAGGCGGACGTACGAGAGGTCGACCTCTTTGCGGGTCGCGTACGCGACCGACTCCGGCTCCTTGTACGCGCCCTTGCAGAGCCGCACCCGGGCCCGCGACCGGATGAGGTCCTCGACGTCGCCCGCGCTGCGGCGCAGGTACGACTGGATGACCGCGCCGGTGCTCGGGAAGTCTGCGCGCAACTGCGCCAGGATGGCGAGCGTCGAGTCGGTCGTCGTGTGGTCCTCCATGTCGAGCGTCACCGTCGTACCCGCCGTGGTCGCGGCCTCGACAATGCGGCGGGCGTTGTCGACGCAGAGGCTCCGGTCGAGCGCCTGCCCGATCGCCGAGAGCTTGACCGACACCTCGGCACCGGCTGTCAGGCCCGCGTCGTCGAGGCGGTGCAACACCGTGAGGTACGCCTTCGTCACCGCTTCCGCGTGACCGATCTCGGTCGTGTCCTCGCCGAGGTGGTCGAGGCTGACGAGCAGTCCCGCGCCGACGAGGTCGGCCGTCGTCCGGATCGCGTCCTCGGTCGTCTCGCCCGCGACGAAGCGCCGGACGACCTCCCGCGAGACCGGCGTGGTGCTGATCGCCTCGCGCAGCCGGGGCGAGCGCGAGGCGGCGAGGATGGTGCGCCGCAGCATGGCGCGAGGGTACCGGTTCGGACCGGGTGATCCCCTCCCCCTCATCGGGTCCCGCCCCCTCGACCCGGTTCGTTCGGGCCGTTACCTTTGCCCGATTCGCAATCGATCGAAGGACCTCCATGAAACGCCTCGCCGTCCCAGCCCTGGCGACCTTGCTCGCCGCCGCCACCCCGATGCCCGCGCACGCCGCGGCACGGTCCGAGAGCCGCAACGGGTGTGGTTACACCGTGCAGGCCCGCGACCTCGGGTACGACCCGTGGGCCGACGAGCCGCACGAGTGGACCGGCGTGCTGCGCTCGAACATCCTCGTGTACTCGACCCAGTCGCCGGCGGACAACCCGGTCTCCGCCATCGTGACCTGCGAGCTGCGGGTGATGGGCACCCCCGTGGCCACCGCGACGTTCGCGGGGACGGTCGTCGTGACCGGCGCGAAGCGCGTCTCGTACACCACCGCGGACATCAACGAAGCCGCCAACGTCATGGTGTGCACGACGATCGACTACACCAGCGACGACACGCCGACCGAGAGCTTCTGCCCGTACGTCGACTCCGTGCCGCTGCTGCCGGATCAGGTGTACGACGCGGGCTCCGACATCGTCGGGGCCGCGAACGACGTCATCGATCCGGCCCTGTGTCCCGCCGCCGCGTCGCTCGCGCCAGGTGTCCCTGGCGTGGTCGACATCGGCCTCGACGGCAACGTGTCGGTCAACGGCGAGCCGTTCTGGGACTGCCCGCCCGAGGATCCCGGCACGACGCCCGCGATCCCGGTGCCACCGGAGTGCCGGGACGGGATCGACAACGACCTCGACGGCGACGTCGACTACCCCGCCGATACCGACTGCGCGGGCCCCGAGCACGACGCCGAGGGGCTGCAGACCCCGGACGGACCGCCGCCACCCGAGCGACCGTGCTCGACCGTCGAGTCGGTGACCGCCTGCGCGTCGCTGACGGCGAAGGACGAGGTCGCGCGGTACACGGCGTACCAGTCGTCGTACTTCATCGACCGCGTCGTCGACGCGGAGCTCGCCACCTACGAGTTCACGCTGCCGAACGGCGGGACGGTCGCGCTGCCGTGCCTCGTGGTCAAGAAGCCGGTGGCGGCCGATCCGTGCGCCGCCGCGGGCGGGAGATACGCCACGCATCTGCTCTACCTGATCGAGTACGACCGCACGCAGTACTTGGACGGGCCGGTCACGACGGTCGGCGTCTGCACGGCGGACCTTACCGTCACGGTGAACGGCGACGGCGTCTCGTCCTATCCGGCGTACGCCCCATGCTGACGCACCGGCTCGTCCTGCCCGCGGTGGCGACCGCGCTACTCGCCGTCGCACCCGTACCGGCCCGGGCCGCGGCCGACTCCGAGTACCGCGGCGGGTGCGGCTTCGACACAGTGCAGCGCGACCGCGTGGACGTGTTCGTCGACGGCGGTCTGTGGTCGGGGGTCCTCTACTCGGCGACGCTGCTGTACTCGTCCGGCTCCCCGGGCGACAACCCGGTATCGGCGACGGTCACCTGCACGCTCCTCGTCAACGGCCAGCCGCGGGGCGTGGGGACGTTCGCGGGCACCGTCGTGGTCGCGGGCGCCAAGCGGCTCTCGTTCTTCACGGCTCCGTACGACCACGTCCAGCTCTGCGAGACGGTCGACTTCACGAGCAACGACACGCCGACCCACACCGAGTGCCAGGAACCGACGACGTCGACAGTCCTGCCGAACCCGTTGTGGGACGCCCTCGACGCGGCGGTCGACCTGGTGCAGGAGCTCGTCGACCCAGCACTCTGCCCGCTCCTGGCCGGGCTCGCACCGGGCGGCCCAGGAGTCGTCGACGTCGGGACTGAGGGGGACGTGGCCGTCGCCGGTGTGCCGGTCTGGGACTGTGGAGCGGACGATCCGGACGCGCTGCACGACATCCTGCCGCTCGCGATCCCGGTCCCGCCGGAGTGCTCGGACGGCGTCGACAACGACCTCGACGGCGACACCGACTACCCCGCCGACCGCGACTGCTGGGGTCCGGACTCCGACGCCGAAGGACTCCAGGTGCCGTCTGCAACGCGGACCTGACGGTCACCGTGAACGGTGAGGGCCTGTCGTCGTTCCCCGCGTACGCCGTCTGCTGACGGTCAGTCGCCGGCCGCGGCGACGTCGAGCGGCGCAGACGCGAGGTGCAACCGGGTGTACGCCAGCGCCTCGGCCAGGTCGGCCTCGCGGTCGGCGCGCGACTCGGCCCGGCGGGTGTTGACCTCGACGACAACCACGCCCCCGAACGACCGGCGCGCCAGCAGTTCCAGCACGTCGGCGCACGGCTGCGTCCCGCGCCCCGGGACGAGGTGCTCGTCCCGCGCGGTGCCGAGACCGTCGGCGAGGTGGACGTGGACGAGCCGGTCGCCGAGGTCGTGCGCCATCGCCAGCGCGTCGCTCTGCGAGACGGCGGTGTGCGACAGGTCGAGCGTCGTGTGCCGGTAGTCCTCGGTCACGACGCCCCAGTCCGGGGCGTACGGCACGACCGCCCGGCCGCGCGCGCGTAACGGGAACATGTTCTCGACCGCGAACCGTACGTCCGTCACGTCCGCCATCCGCTCGATGCCCGCGACGAAGTCTCGCGCGTAGTCGCGCTGCCAGCGGAACGGGGGGTGCACGACGACGGTCTCGGCACCGAGCCGTTCGGCGGCGTTCTGCGCGCGCAGCAGCTTCACCCAGGGGTCGTTGCCCCACACCCGCTGGGTGATGAGGAGGCACGGCGAGTGCACGGCGAGGACCGGGATCTCGTGGTAGTCGGAGAGCCGGCGCAGCGCCTCGATGTCCTGGCTGATGGGGTCAGTCCAGACCATGACCTCGACGCCGTCGTAGCCGAGGCGGGCCGCCATCTCGAACGCGGCGGCCGTGCTCTCGGGGTAGGCCGACGCCGTCGACAGCGCAACCTTCGCCGACGGCACGTGCACGACCATGCACTCACTCTAAGGTGAGTGCCATGCCGCAGCTCGACTTCGCCCGTGAGTGGTTCTCGTTCGTCAACCCCGACGACGCGGACGAGTCGTTCCGCTGCGACCTCACCTGGCTCATGTCGTCGTGGACGTGCATCTTCGGCGCGGGGTGTCACGGCATCGAGCGCACCCGTCCGGACGACGGCTGCTGTACACACGGCGCGTTCTTCTCCGACAAGGCCGACGAGAAGCGGGTCCGCAAGATGGCGAAGGAGCTGACCAAGGACGACTGGCAGCTCCGCAAGGACGGCAAGAACGGCATCACCGAGGAGGACGACGGGCGGACCAAGACGCGGGTCGTCGACGGCGCGTGCATCTTCCTCAACCGGCCTGGCTTCGCGGGCGGCGCCGGGTGCGCGCTGCACCGGATGGCGTGGCGTACCGACCGGCACCCGCTCGAGACGAAGCCGGACGTCTGCTGGCAGCTCCCGATCCTGCGCACGCAGGAGTGGGAGGACCGCCTCGACGACACGCGCATCCTCGTCACGACGATCACCGAGTTCGACCGGCGCGGCTGGGGCGAGGGTGGACACGACCTGCACTGGTACTGCACCGAGTCGTCCGAGGCACACGTCGGTACCACGCTGCTGTACGAGTCCTACGCCCCAGAGCTTTCGGCGATGATGGGCGACGCGGCGTACGCCGTCCTCAAAGAGCACTGCGACGCGCGCCGGGCCGCGGGACTGGTGGCCCGGCACCCGGCCTCGACCTCGTAGGCAACCTCGCGGGCCCGTCGGGCGTCGTCACGTCATGACCGACGACATCGTCGGGGCCGGGTCGGACCGCCCGCCTCTCGCCACCCCATGGCTCGTCGCGGGCGCGGTCCTGCTGCTCGCGCTCGCGGCGGCTGGCACCTTGCGCGCGACCGACCTCCTGCACCTGCCGCACGCGGCGCCGTCGCCGTCGCCGACCGCCCCCGTGCCGCCGCTCGCGACGATCCCGCCGTCGGTCACCGACGTGCTCGGCAGCCTCGTCCCCGACCCGCGTGCGATCGAGGCGAAGCCGTACGGACCGGGCGAGGGCGTCACCGTCGTCGTCACGACCGAGAGCGGCATCCTCTCTATCGCGACGGTCGACGACATGCAGCGGAGTCTCCTCCCGGCGGCGTTCAACGAGTCGCTCGCCGGCGTGGTCGAGACCCGCCGCGGACCGGCCTGGGTGGTCCGGCCGTGGGACTTCGACGAGCACACCGACTCGACGCTCTTCGTCCCCGACCACGACGAGGGCATCCTGTTGGACGGTCCGCAGGCGCTGTTCCCCGGTGGGCGGGACGACGAGCTGTGGACCGTGACCTACGACGGCGTCGAGGCCCAGCGCCGAGACCTCGATGGCCGAGCGGTCGGGTCGCCGGTTCGCCTCCCGCCCGGCGCCGGGCTCGTGCGCGGCACCGAGGCCGGCCTGCTCGTCGCCAGCTGGGGCGACACCCTCAAGGTCTGGGACCCGGTCAACCGGCGCTACGTCCGGACCATCAACCCGAACGGCTACAGCCTCGCGACCACCGCGCGGTACGTCGTCTGGTCCTCGTACTGCCGCTACGACGAGAGGTGCCTTGTGCATCTCACCGACGTGACGACGGGGCAGGACTGGCGAGTCCCGGTGCCCGCGGAGCCCGGCAGCATGGGCGTGACGATCGACCCGAGTGGCCAGTACCTCGCGTACAGCTGGGACACGGAGGCCACCCCGGACTCGACGGTGTACTTCTGGCGGCGCGGCGACGCGAAGCCGCGCCGCATCCTCGTCGATCCCGACGACCGGCCGATCCGCATCGCGTGGACGTCGCCCGACCGGCTCGTGATTGCGCAGAGCGTAGACGAGCAGACCGTCCTCTACGGCTGGGACCGGCGGACCGGCGCGCTCCGGCTCGGCGGCGCGTACCTCCTCGGCTCGGTCGAGACGATCGTCGCCGCGCACTAGGCTCCGCCATCATGAGCACGCTCGTCCTCCTGCGCCACGGCGAGAGCACGTGGAACAGGGAGAACAAGTTCACCGGCTGGGTCGACGTCGACCTCTCGCCGAAGGGCGAGGAGGAGGCCCGGCGCGGCGGCCTGCTGCTCCGCGAGTCGGGTCTCGCGCCCGACGTCGTCCATACGTCGTTGCAGCGCCGCGCGATCCGGACCGCGGACCTCGCGCTCGACGTCGCCGACCGGCTCTGGATCCCGGTGCGCCGGTCCTGGCGGCTCAACGAGCGCCACTACGGCGCGCTCCAGGGCAAGGACAAGGCGCAGACGCTGGCCGAGTTCGGCGAGGAGCAGTTCATGCTGTGGCGGCGGTCGTACGACACGCCGCCACCCGCCGTCGGCCGCGACGACCTCAACCACCCGGCGAACGACCCGCGCTACGCCGACCTGCCGCCCGACCTGCTGCCCGCGACCGAGTGCCTCATGGACGTTCTCGAACGCCTGCTCCCGTACTGGGCCGACGCGATCGTCCCCGACCTGCGCGCGGGACGTACCGTCCTCGTCGCGGCGCACGGCAACAGCCTCCGCGCGCTCGTCAAGCACCTCGACGGGATCGGCGACGACGCGATCGTCGACCTCAACATCCCGACTGGCATCCCGCTGCGTTACGACCTCGACGACGACCTCCGGCCGGTCGGCACGGTCGATCCGGCGTACGGCGTCAGCGGCACCTACCTCGACCCGGACGCCGCGCGCACCGCCATCGCCGGAGTCGCGAACCAGGGTCGCTAGACGAACTGGCCCGAAACAGCCCGAGCGCATCCGCACCGGACCTACCATCGGCGCATGCCTAGTCCTCGCATCACCGTCGCGCTCGCCGCACTCTCACTGGCGGGCCTGTCCGGCTCCCTGGCTCTGCTACCCGCCGGCGCGGGCACGGCGGGAACGCGCAACGACTCGTTCGTCACGTTCACGCCCGCGACGGTCGTCGACCCGATCCTGTTCGGCGGCGAGCCGGGACTGAACTTCGACCCGACGACGGAGACCGGGTCGCGGTCGTTCGTCGACTGGCCGGTGTCGAGCCGGCAGAACATCGGCGTGTTGTTCCGCTCGACCGACGGCGGGCTCACGTACACCAAGCGGTATGCCGACCCGAGCAGCACGACCGAGGCCGGGCCGCTCTGCACCGGCCGCCAGGTGCCGACGTGCGGCGGCGGTGGCGGCGGCGACACCGACATCAGCATCAACGACAACGGCACGATCTACTTCTCGTCGCAGGAGTCGCTCGCGGACCAGCTCATGGGCACGTCGTTCGACCACGGGACGACGTTCCCGGCCGACCACGTCGACCCGGTCGTGAGCAAGTGCGGTCCGGTCGACCGGCAGTGGATCGCGCACTGGAAGGGCACCAAGACGGTGTTCCTCGCGTACCACATCCCGGCGGTCGGCGAGTGCATCAACCGCAGCGACGACAGCGGCGCGACCGGCTCGTGGAGCATCCCGGCCGGGCCGCAGATCCCGTTCGTCACGCAGAGCGGCGCGATGGTCGCGGACAACACCGGCGGCATTCACAACCACGCGCTCTACGTTGCCTACCTAGGCAACAACTCTGCGCTCGGCAGCGGCTTCACCGTCGCGGTGTCGACCGACGGCGCGAAGACGTTCGTCCGCCACCAGATCCCCGACGCCAAACCGGACGGCAACTTCACCAAGATCACGCTCGACCGCAAGGGCAACATCTACGCGACGTGGATCCAGAACAACCAGACGATGCTCTCGGTCAGCAGGGGCGACGTCGGCGACAACAGGACCGCGCCCGCGACCGAGTGGAGCGAGCCGGTCCAGGTGAGCGGGTCGCCGGTCCAGATCTCGATCTTCTCCGACCAGGTCGCGGGTGACCCGGGCCGCGTCGCGATCTCGTACTACGGCACGACGGCCGAGGCGAAGACGCCCGACGACGTGAAACCCGGGCAGGGCGGCTGGTACCCGTACGTCGCCGTCTCCACCAACGCGCTGGCGAAGCACCCCACCTTCCACCAGACGCGGATCGCCCACCGGATCAACCAGGACGACAACATCTGCACGGCGGGCACGGCGTGCGCGGCGACCGGCGGCAACCGCAACCTGCTCGACTTCTTCGATGTGTCGCTCGACCGCGAAGGCCACCTCGGCTACGCGTGGACCGACACCAACAACGCCACGAAGATGGGTTACGTCAAGGTCGCGCGACAGGCGACCGGCCCGAGCCTCTACGCGGGCAAGAAGAACGCGAAGCGCGTCATCCGTGGCAACGGCTTCGCCGACCCGTCGGGCGACGCGAAGTACCCGATCTACGGTGCCGCCATCACGACCGCGAAGAACCACCCGACTCTCGACCTGCGCGGGACCACGATCCGGCTCAAGAACAGCAAGACCCTGGAGGTCTCGATATCGCTTGGCAGCACGAGCGGTCTCGACAAGGGGGTGCCCGGCGGCGGCCAGACCCTCGACGGCTCGACCTTGATCCAGCAGGCGAAGTACCTCACCCGCTGGGACTACCTCGGCCACGCGTACTACGTCGGCGCCAACGTCGCGGCCGGCACGAGCGGCGACACCGCACCGACCTACTTCGCGGGCGAGGTCTCGGCCGACGAGGGCGTCCTCGCCGCCGGTGGCGGCACGACGTACTACGGCAACTCGTACAAGGCGTTGAAGACCGCGACGGGCAAGGTCGCCAACGGCACGATGGTCATCGACGTCCCGGTGTCGTCGGTCGGCAACCCGAAGGCGGGCGCGAAGCTGTACTCCGTCGGCAGCTACACGATGCTCGGCCCGGTCGACGACAACGTCGTGCTGAACACCATCCCGATCACCGTCGACTCGTCGCCGACGTTCGACACGGCGTTGCCGAAGGCCGGGACGAAGGTGACGGTCGGCGGCGCGAGCTCGCGCAAGGGCCTCGCCAGCGCGCCCGCGACCAGCGAAGTGCCGACGGTGCCTGTGCCGTCCGCGTCGGGCTTCTTGGGCGGACCGTCGGCAGGCAACGACGGGACGACGGCGATCGACGCGAAGCCACAGTCGCTCGTGGCGCGGTACACCTCGGGCGCGTTGAGCCTGGGCTTCCTCGCGGTGCTCGCGCTCGCGTACTACGCGCATCGCAGGCGGTACGGCGGCTCGCCGACTTAGGGCTCGCCGCCGAAGACGGGGCGCGCGGGCGGGCCACCGGCCTCGGCCGCTTGCTTTGCGCGCCACTCCTCCTCGCGCCGGATCGACTCGGCGAAGCCGAGCCGCAGCGCCGCGTCGAACGAACCGTCGGCGTACTCAAGCACGCAGCCCAGCAGCCGGTCGATCTCGCGGGGTGTGACCGACGCGAGCGGCACGCGGCCGACGAGGTAGATGTCGCCGAGCCGGTCGCAGGAGAAGTGCACGCCGTACGTCCGCGCGTTGCGTTCGAGCAGGAAGCGGTACGTCCCGCCTTCGTTCGACTCGGGCTTGCGCATGAAGAACGCCTCGACGAGCAGCGTGTGATCACCGACGACGAGCCAGGTCATCGTCGCGAGCTTGTGCTGTCCCGCGAGCTTGACGAGGAACGCCCCCTCCTCGACCCGCTCGTACTCCAGACCGAGACCGTCGAGGGTGCCGCCGATGACGCCGTCGAGCCGGGCGACCTCGGCCGCGTCGCGACCGATGACGTGGTCGAGGCTCATTGGGTCGCCACGAGCGGGGCGGCGACGTTCTCGGCGATGACGTCGCGGTACACGTCGATGATCCCGGCGGCGGTGGCCGCCCAGCCGAAGTGCGCGGCGTGGTCGGCCGCGCCGACGGCGAGGCGCTCGCGCTCGGCCGGGTCGGTGATGAGGCGTTCGAGGACGGCGGCCCAGTCGGCCGGGTCGTGACCGCTGACGAGGACGCCGCTCGCGCCGTCGCGGACCGCGGTCCGCAAGCCGCCCACGGCGGCCGCGACGACCGGCGTGCCGCACGCCTGCGCTTCGAGCGCGACCAGCCCGAACGACTCGTTGTACGACGGCACGACGACCGCCTCCGCCGCCCGGTAGAACGCGACCAGCCGCTCCGGCGCGACCGGCGGCTCCATGCGTACGACGTCGGACACCTCGAGATGACGCGCGAGCGCGTCGAGGTGCTCGGGGTCGCGGGTACCAGTACCCGACGGCCCGCCGACGATCGCGACGACGAGCCGCTCGCGCAGCTTGAGGTCTCGCGCGACGAGCTCCGCGGCCGCGCGGACGAGCACGTCGGGTGCCTTCAACGGCTGGATCCGCCCGACGAAGAGCAGCAGCACGTCGTCGTGCCTGAGCCCGAGCAGGGCCTTCGCCTCGGCCCGCGAGCCGGGACGGAACAGGTCGAGGTCGACACCGGGCGCGACAGTCGCGATGCGCGCTGGGTCGGCGCCGTAGAGGTCGGCGAGCTGCGCGGCCTCGTCGTCGGTCGACGCGACGAGCCGGTCGGCCGCGTCGACGACCTGCGCCTCGCCGATCTCGCGTGCGGTCGGCTCGGGGTCGTCGTCCTCGGCGAGCGCGGCGTTCTTCACCTTGGCGAGGGTGTGGAACGAGTGGACGAGCGGGACGCCCCACCGCTCCTTCGCCAGCCACCCCACCTGGCCGGACAACCAGTAGTGCGAGTGGACGACGTCGTACCACCCGGGCTCGCGCACCGCCTCGGCCCGCAGCACGCCCGACGTGAACGCGCAGAGCTGCGCGGGGAGGTCGTTCTTCGACAAACCCTCGAAAGGGCCCGCGGTGACGTGGCGGACGGTGACGCCCGGTGCGATCTCGACCGCGGGATCGAGGCTGCTGCTCGTCGTCCGAGTGAAGATGTCGACCTCGATGCCCATGG
>CBQZLL010000092.1:0-10706 GCA_967749945.1 uncultured Frankiaceae bacterium | reverse complement strand
GGACGCCGAGGATGCGCCCGCCCGAGGAGGGCCGCTCGACGCGGGCCAGCCACAGCGCCGCGGCGCGTCCGGTGCCGACGACGAGGACGGCGCGCGCGCCGTCGGGCGAGAGGCGGAGCGCGGAGATCGTGCCGGGTAGCGGCACGGGGACGGCGAGCGACGCGCCGGACGACGCGGCCGGGACGACAAGTACCTGCTCGGCGCCGCCCACGGTGTGCGCGACCCAGACGAAGTCGCCGGCGGGCTCCCACGTCGGTGTCGCGATGCGATCACTGACGAGCACCGTGCGCGACGCGGCGGCGCCGGTGAGGTCGACGAGGATCAGCGACTGCTTGCCGCCCGATGGCCGGGTGACCGCCGCGAGCACCGTGCCCGTCCGGTTCACCGCGACCGACGCGAGCGGTGGTGTCGGCCGGCCGACGCGCGAGGCGTGACCGGCGTCGTCGATCGCGTACGCCGCGCCGTTGCTGATGAAGAACAGCCGCCCGTCCGACGACGCCGGGACGGGGCCGTACGCGGTCCAGTCGGACCGGTGCTGGTCGCGTTGGCCCGGCCGGCCGGGAACGGGCAACGGGTCGCCCTCGGCGTCGATGCGAACCGCGTGCACGTCGAGCACCGATTCGGTCAGCGTCCAGACGAGCTGCGCGACGAGGGTTCCCAACGTCTCCTGCGGCCCGCGGATCTCGCGGGAGAAGTTCAACGTGACGACGCCGTCGACGAGGGACGGTGCCGAGAGCAACCGCGTCCCCGCCGGGAACGCGGTCCGCACCGCGGGCGCGAGCCAGCCCTTCGGGCCGTCGAGCAGCGCGCGCACCACGCGCGCGACCGGCTGGTCGGTCGCCGGCAGGAAGACGAGATCCGGGACGAGCCGGCGCGCCTGGTCGGTCCAGTACAGCGTCGTGCGGACGAACGTCGCGGCGACCTCGTTGCGACTGAGCAGTACGCCCGGCGGTACCGCCGTGATCCGCCAACCGACTCCACCGATCTTATGCAGGTTGAACGCGATCGGCTTCGCGGCACTCGGCGCGGGCGGCCGGAACTCGCCCTGCGCGCTGATCGTGCCGACGCGGGCGAGGTCGACCGTGACGGTCGCGCCGTCGCCCTTGACGACAGGCGCGCCGATGTTCGGCGTCGCGTAAACGGTCACCCGCGTGCCGGGGTTCCACGTCGCGCGAGGCGCGAGGTACTTGCGCGCGATGGCGTGGTCGTTCGCCGCGTCGGCCTGCGCGTTGAGGTAGCCGCGGACGATCGCTTCGGGCGCGGCGTTCGCCGCGGGATCCGACGCCACACGCCGGAGCAGGCGCGGCTCGGGAGCATCGGGTTCGTCGACCGGGACCCGCCGGACGACGCGAACCGACCCGGCCGTCGGCACGCCGGTGCAGCCCGCGACCCCCACGACGACGAGTGCGGCGAGCAGCCGCCGGAGATCAGTACCCACCGGAGCCCACCGCCGACGGTTCCAACGGCAGCGGCGACGACCGTACGTCGCCGCCGGCCTCGCGCGGCAGCGTCATCCGGAACGCGGACCCGCGTCCCGGCTCGCCCCACGCCTGCAGCCAGCCGCCGTGCAGCCGTACGTCCTCCAGCGCGATCGACAGCCCGAGGCCGGTGCCACCGGAGTGCCGTGCCCGCGACGGGTCGGCGCGCCAGAACCGGCTGAACACCCGGCTCGCCTCGCCGGGCCGCAGCCCGATGCCGCGGTCGCGGACGACAACGGCGACGGCCTCGTCGTCGGCGCCGACGAACACCTCGATGGGCAGTCCCTCGCCATGCTCGATCGCGTTCGCGAGGAGATTGCGTACGACGCGTTCGACCCGGCGCGGGTCGCCCTCGACGAACACGTCGCCCTTGACCAGTGAACGCGTCACGACGTCGCTCCCCCGCCGCGCGGCGAGCGGGCCGAGACCGTTGACGACCCGCTGGAGCAAGGCGACGAGGTCGAAGACCTCGGTGTCGAGCACCGCCGCCCCCGCGTCGAACCGGCTGATCTCCAGCAGGTCGACGAGCAGGGCCTCGAACCGGTCGAGCTCGCGCTGCAACAGCTCCGCCGACCGGGACACCTCGGGCGGGAAGTCCTCGCGCGCGGCATGCAGCACGTCCGCCGCCATCCGGACCGTGGTCAACGGCGTCCGCAGCTCGTGCGAGACGTCGGCGACGAACCGTTGCTGCACCCGCGACAGCCCTTCGAGCTGGTCGATCTTCTGTTGCAATGACACGGCCATCTCGTTGAACGCCTCGCCGAGCCGCGCCATCTCGTCCTCGCCGGTCACCTGCATCCGCGACTGGAGCCGGCCGGCCGCGAACTCGTCGGCGACCCGCGCCGCCGCGGCCACCGGAGAGACGACCTGCCGGCCGACGAGGAAGGTCACGCCCGCGACGAGCAGCGCGAGCGCGACGCCGCCCACGAGCAGCGCGCCGCGGACGGCGTTGAGGGTCGAGATCTCGATGTCGAGCGGGAAGAAGAAGTAGAACTCGAACGTCCGGCCGAGCGCGTACAACGGCGCTCCGACGACGAGCGTCGGAGCCCGTCGCTTGGCGGTGGTCAGGTCCAGGTAGAGGTACGCCATCGAACTGCCCGACGTGATGGTGTCGCGCAGGACCGCGGGGAGCTGCTCGATCTTCAGCGCGTTCGGGCTGACCAGGTTGAGACTCGGCCCGCCGACGACCGTGATGTCGTACGTCCCGGCCGGGCCGGCGCGCGACAGCAGCTGCTGGCCGAGGTCGACGAGCGCCTCGTCGACGGCCTCGGGCGTCGCGTTGCTGTCCATGTCGGCGAGGGTCGCGTTCGCGTACTGGAGGCTCGAGTCGACCTCGGCGATCGCGCGGTCGCGTTGTGCCGTGAGCATGCGATGCGTGACGCGGTTGAGAACGAGCGCGCCGACCACCGCCACGAGCACCATCGAGATGAGCAACGACGTCGCGACGACGCGCACTTGCAACGACCGGCGCCACCGGCCGCCGGCCGCGCGTACCAACGATCGGAACGAGAACGTCAGGGCGGCCCCGCCTTATACCCGACGCCGCGCACGGTGAGGACGACCTCGGGGTGCTCGGGGTCGCGCTCGACCTTGGCGCGCAGCCGCTGGACGTGGACGTTGACGAGCCTGGTGTCGGCCGCGTGGCGGTAGCCCCACACCTGTTCGAGCAGCACTTCGCGGGTGAACACCTGGCGAGGCTTGCGCGCGAGCGCCACGAGCAGGTCGAACTCCAGCGGCGTCAACGGGATCTGCCGTCCCTCACGGACGACCCGGTGTCCGGCGACGTCGATCTCGACGTCCGCGATGTGCAACGGCTCGGCGGGAATGTCCTCGTTGCGGCGGAGCCGCGCGCGGACCCGCGCGATGAGCTCCTTGGGCTTGAACGGCTTGACGACGTAGTCGTCGGCACCGGACTCGAGGCCGAGGACGACGTCGATCGTGTCGCTCTTGGCGGTGAGCATGACGATCGGGACACCGGACTCCGCGCGGATCGCGCGGCACACCTCGAGACCGTCACGACCCGGCAACATGATGTCGAGGAGGACAAGGTCCGGTTTCGTGTCGTGGAACGCCAGCAGCGCCTTGTCGCCGTCCGCGACGAACGACGGCTCGAACCCCTCGCTGCGCAGCACGATGCCGAGCATCTCGGCGAGCGCCGGGTCGTCGTCGACGACGAGGACACGGCCCTTCACGGGGTAGCCCACCGGAGGCAGGAGCGGACGGGCGAGGGCACGCGGGTCATATGTCCATTGTGCCTGCCAGGACGGGGCATGCGCGGTACTCATGGCTTGACGGTCGGCGCGTGCGGTTGCGCCACGGTCGCGCCCAGGTCACGGATCGGCGCGCCGTAACCTGCGAGGCTGCGGCCAGAAGGAGGACAAGATGACCCGACCTTGGGGGCGACGCGCCGTCGTCGCTGTCGCCACGCTCGTGTGCGGCCAGCTCCTACCGCTCGGCGCGGCCCGCGCGTCCGGTTCCTGCGGGCACGCCACCCCGTTCGTGGGTGTGGCGGCGGGCACGATCGAGATGTTCGAGTGGGCTGACTGGTGGCAGACGACGACGGTCAGCCGGACGACGGTCACGGTGCAGTCGACCGTCGTCTACGACTATCTCGGCGTCTACGACGCCTACTGCGGCGAGCTCTGCTGGAACAGCACCGGCACCACCCTCGAGTGCCAGCTCCCGCAGAGCGGCACGTTCTACGTCGTCGTCGGGGACTTCTACGGCACCGACGTGAACGACTACACCGTCACCGCCCTGCCGGTCGTCAGCGCCGGGTGATCCCGCGCTCGGTGACGAGCGCGGTCACGAGATGCGGCGGCGTCACGTCGAACGCCGGGTTGTACGCCGGCCCGAACGACGTGACCTCTGCCGGGTCGCGTTGCTCGATGACGATCGAGTCGCCGTCGGGCGTGTCCTCGTCCACCGTCGACGTCGGTGCGACGACGACGAACGGCACGCCGTGCGCGTGCGCGAGCACCGCGAGCGAGTACGTCCCGACCTTGTTCGCGACGCTGCCGTCGGCGCACACGCGGTCGGCCCCGACGAGGACGAGATCGACCTGCCCGGACGCGAACAACGACCCCGCCGCGTTGTCGGGGAGGACCGCGTACGGCAGGCCGTCGCGGGCCGCCTCCCATGCGGTCAGCCGCGCGCCCTGCAGCAGCGGGCGCGTCTCGTCCACCCAGAGCTGGGCGAGCCGGCCGGCGCGATGAGCGGCGAGCGCGACGGCGTACGCCGTGCCGTCCCCGCCCGAGACGAGCGAGCCGGTGTTGCAGTGGGTCAGGATGCGCGCGTTCTCGGGGACCAGCGTCAGGCCGTACGCCGCCATCGCCGCACTCGCCGCGGCGTCCTCGGCGACGAGCGCGTCGGCCTCGGTGACCGGGTCACCACCGGACAGCGCGACGGCGAGCGCGCGCTCGACGCCACGCCGGAGGTTGACGGCGGTGGGGCGCGCGGCGGCGATCCGTTCGGCCTCGGCCGACAACGCGTCGGGAGTAGCCGCGGTGCGGGCCGCGAGCGCGACGCCGTACGCGCCGGCGAAACCGAGCGCGGGCGCGCCGCGGACGACAAGCCGCCGGATCGCGTCGAGCAACGCGTCGACGTCACCGCAACGGACGACGACCTCGTCGGTGGGCAGGCGCGTCTGGTCGAGCAGCAGGACGGC
This sequence comes from uncultured Frankiaceae bacterium, assembly GCA_967749945.1. Lineage (GTDB taxonomy): Bacteria > Actinomycetota > Actinomycetes > BP-191 > BP-191 > BP-191. The sequence goes on along the minus strand of CBQZLL010000092.1, from coordinate 5,561 downwards.
GTCGCCGTCCCACGCGACGCCGAGGAGTCGGGACACCCCGCGAGGGTACGGGGTGACAGGATTGCCGGACTGTCGGTGACCCGGGAGGACGCGGATGACCGAACCGCCTGGCTGGACGCCGCCGACCGACCCCGGCGACGGACCGGTGCCTCCCGGTTACGGCCAGCCGCCGCCCGGACACCCGCCCGGATACGGCCCGCCGCCCGGCTGGGGTGAGGTCCCCGGGTGGGGCTACCAGGCGCCGAAGCCGGGCATCGTGCCGCTGCGTCCGCTCTCGCTCGGCGAGATCCTCGACGGCGCGTTCGGCGTCGTCCGCGAGTACCCCGGCGTGACGCTCGGACTGTCGGCGATCGTCGTCACGATCACCCAGCTCATCACGTTCGCCGCCGCCGCATCGGGCGAGCTCGGCGGCGGCTACGGCAACCCCGACGCGTTCGGCGGCATCACCACCGCGCGCATCCTCGCGTGGGTCGTCAGCGGCGTCGGGCTGCTCGTCCTCGCGGGCATGCTCACGTCGGTCATGGGCGACGCGGTGCTCGGCCGGCGTACGACGATCGGCGAGACGTGGGCGAAGGTGCGGCCGCGGTTCTGGCCGCTCGTCGGCGCGGGCATCCTCGGTGCCGTCGTACCGGCGCTCGGGCTCGTCGCGTGCATCGTGCCGGGCGTGTTCCTGTGGGGCGCGTGGGCGTTCCTCACGCCGGCCGTCGTCCTCGAACGCGTCGGCGTCGGCGCCGCGATCCGCAGGTCGTGGCGGCTCGCCGTACCCGACTTCTGGCGGGTCTGGGGCATCCGCGCGCTGGCCTTCGTGATCGCCCAGGTGATCCAGTCGGTCATCACGATCCCGGCGGTGCTGCTGGCGTTCGGCTCGATCGGTTTCGACGTCGAACGCACGAGCCTCGGCATCCTGCCGCTCGCCATCATCACGGCCGGCGGCATCGTCGCGGGCACGATCACGGCGCCGTTCACGTCGGGGGTTCTGTCCCTCCTCTACATCGACCGCCGGATGCGCGCCGAGGGTCTCGACGTGACGCTCGCGCGCACCGCCGCCGCGGGTACGGCCTGACCGTGCTGCCGCTGCACTTGCTCCAGGACCCGACCGGCGTCACGCGCGACGGCGCGCGCGACGAGGCCCAGCGCGAGCTGCGCAAGGCCATCTACCACGTCGGCGAGCCGTCTCCGGTGCAGCGGCTCTTCTCCTGGCTGTTCCGCCACGTCACGGAGTTCCTGGACCGCGCGATCCGCGTCGCGCCCGGCGGGCTGCCGTCGCTCGTCGGCGTCATCGTCGTCGTCGTTCTCCTCGTCGTCGCGATCAGGCTCGGCCTCGGCCCGACGCACCTGCGTGACGCGCTCACCGACCGGCGCCGCGGCGCGGCCGCGCGGACGGCGGCGGAGTACCGCGCCGAGGCCGACCGTCTCGCCGTCCGCGGCGAGTACAAGGAGGCGGTGCGCGCGCGGTTCCGCGCCATCATCCGCGAGCTCGAGGAACGCGCCGTCCTCGACCCCCGCCCGGGCCGTACGGCCGGCGAGATCGCGCGCGAAGCGGGCGACGTCGTCCCGGCGATCGCGGCGGAGGTGCGGTCGGCGGCGGCGACGTTCGACGCCGCGTGGTACGGCCGCCTACCCACCGGCCAGCCCGAGTACGCCACCGCCTCCGCCGCCGACGAACGCATCCGCGCCGCCCGACTCGTCCCCGTGGCGACCGGATGACCGCCGTGCTCGACACCGAGCCCGCGCCCGCGTCGGCGCGCCCGGTCACGACGCCGCGCCAGGCCTGGCGGCGCGCGCGGCTACCGGTCGCGCTCGGCGCCGCGATCGCACTCGTCGCGCTGTTCCGTGCGCTGACGCTCGGCACGGTCGGCGCGGACTACCTCGACCCCGAGGCGGCCGGCCCCGAAGGGGGCCGCGCACTCGCGACGGTGCTGCGCGACCACGGTGTCGACGTACGCCGCGTCGAGAGCCCGTCGCCGACGGGGGCCGTGGTGTTCATGCCGGTGCCCGACCTCGCCACGGCGTTGCAGCCCGGCGTGCTCGCCGCCGCCGCGAACGCCGACGAGATCGTGCTCGTCGCGCCGGACGACGCCGTGCTCGCCGCGCTCCAAGTCCCAGCGCACGTAGCCGACGAGGTCGGCGAACGCGCGGTCGACCCCGGCTGCTCGCACCCCGGCGCGGTCGCGGCGGGCGACGTGCGGCTCGGCGGCGAGACGTTCGTCGGGCCGCAAGGTGCGACCACCTGCTACGCCGTCGGCGGCTTCGGCTCGTTCGTCGAGATCGAGGTGAACGGTCGGCACATCACGCTGCTCGGCACCGGCGCGTTCATGACGAACGACCACCTCGACGAACGCGGCAACGCGGCCCTCGCACTGCGACTGCTGCTGCGCCGGCCGACACTCGAATGGGTCTACCCGAAGACGTTCGCGACCCCGGGCAGTGACGGCGAGAAGAGCCTGACGGACCTGCTGCCGCACCGGGTGTTCGTGACGTTCGCCGAGGTACTCGTCGTCGTGCTGCTGCTCGCGTTGTGGCGCGGCCGGCGGCTCGGTCCGGTCGTCGTCGAGCCGTTGCCCGTCGTGGTCCGCGCGGCCGAGGCGGTCGAAGGCCGCGCCCGGCTGTACGAGGCCGCCGGCGCGCGCGACCGCGCCGCGTTCGCGTTGCGCGCCGGACGTCGCGACCGGCTCGTCCACGTGCTTGGCCTCACGCCGGATGCCGGGCCGGAGACCGTCGTCGCCGCGGTGACCGCCCGGACCGGACGCGACGGGACGGCCGTCGGCGGGCTCCTGTACGGTCCCCCACCGCCCGACGACGCGGCGCTCGTGCGCCTCGCCACCGAACTCGACCGACTCGACTCCGAGGTGCGTGCCCTGTGACCGAGACCCCCGCCCCGCGCCGCCGTACGCCCGCCCGTCGCGCCGCGACGGACCCGCGCGGCTCGCTCGTCGCCCTGCGCGCCGAGGTGGCCAAGGCCGTCGTCGGCCAGGACGCCGCCGTCACCGGCCTCGTCATCGCGCTGCTCTGCCGCGGTCACGTGCTGCTCGAAGGCGTGCCGGGCGTCGCGAAGACGCTGCTCGTCCGCGCGCTCGCGACCGCGCTCGACGTCGAGACGAAGCGGGTGCAGTTCACCCCCGACCTGATGCCGGGCGACGTCACCGGATCGCTCGTCTACGACGCGCGGACCGCGCAGTTCTCGTTCCGCGAGGGACCGGTCTTCACCAACCTGCTGCTCGCCGACGAGATCAACCGGACGCCACCGAAGACGCAGGCGTCGCTGCTCGAAGCGATGGAGGAGCGCCAGGTCACTGTCGACGGCGTGCCACGGCCGCTGCCCGAGCCGTTCGTCGTCGCGGCGACGCAGAACCCGGTCGAGTACGAGGGCACGTACCCGCTGCCGGAGGCGCAGCTCGACCGGTTCCTGCTCAAGCTCACGATGCCGTTGCCGAGCAGGGACGAGGAGATCACCGTCCTGCAACGGCACGACGCGGGCTTCAACCCGCGCGACCTCGCCGCCGCCGGTGTCACCGCGGTCGCGAGTGTCGACGACCTCGACGCGGGGCGGGCGGCCGTCAGTGCCGTCGCGGTGAAACCCGAAGTGCTCGGCTACATCGTCGACATCGCCCGGGCCACCCGGCAGTCGCCGTCGTTGTCACTCGGCGTCTCGCCGCGTGGCGCGACGGCGTTGCTCAACACCGCGAAGGCGTGGGCGTGGCTCTCCAGTCGCGACTACGTCACGCCCGACGACGTGAAGGCGCTGGCCCGTCCGGCGTTGCGGCACCGCGTCATGGTGCGACCGGAGGCGGAGCTCGAAGGCGTCACGCCGGACGGCGTCCTCGACACCGTGCTCGGCTCCGTCCCCGTGCCCCGCTAGCGCAGATGGCACTGACCGGCCGGCTCGCCGCGCTCGCCGCCGTCATGGCGGTGGCGCTGCTCGCCGCGCCCGGCGAGGGGTGGACCGCGTTCTGGCTCGCCAACGCCACGCTCGTCCTGCTGGTCCTCGTCGACCTGATGCTCGCGGCGACCGTGCGCCGGCTCGTCCTCGCCCGGTCCGGCGCGACGTCCGCGCGGCTCGGCGACACCGCCGAGGTCGTCCTCACGGTGACGAACTCGGGCGGCAGTCGCGCGCGCCTCGCGATCCGCGACGCGTGGCCGCCGTCGGCTGGCGCGACACCGCGCGCGCACCGCGTCACGGTTCCGGCCGGCGAGCGGCGCCGGCTCGTCACGACGTTGCACCCGACCCGGCGCGGCGACCGACGACCCGAACGCGTCACCGTCAGATCACTTGGGCCCCTGGGCCTCGCGGGCCGGCAGGGACGGCACGTCGCGCCATGGCAAGTGCGCGTGCTGCCGCCGTTCACGTCACGGAAGTTCCTCCCCGAACGCCTCAACCGGCTGCGCCAGCTCGACGGCGCGGTGCTCATCCGCGGCCGCGGTCAGGGCACCGAGTTCGACTCGTTGCGCGAGTACGTCGACGGCGACGACGTGCGCTCCATCGACTGGCGCGCGACCGCGCGGCGAGACACCGTCGTCGTCCGCACCTGGCGCCCCGAGCGCGACCGCAGAGTCGTCATCGTGCTCGACACCGGACGTACGTCCGCGGGCCGGGTCGGCGACAGCCCGCGGCTCGACCACGCGATGGACGCGGCATTGCTGCTCGCCGCGCTCGCTTCCCGCGCGGGCGACCAGGTCGAGCTGCTCGCGTACGACCGGGTGCAGCGCGCCCGCGTCTCCGGCGGCTCGCGGACCGAGGTGCTCTCCCGGCTCGTCAACGCGATGGCACCGCTCGACCCGGTCCTGCTCGAAGCCGACCACAGGGGCATCGTCGCGGCGGTGCTACGACGGCAACGACGCCGTGCGCTCGTCGTGCTGTTCACCGAGCTGAACACCGCCGTCGTCGAGGAGGGCCTGCTGCCGAGCCTCGGCGCGCTGACCGCGCGGCACACCGTTCTCGTCGCGGCCGTCGCCGACCCGCTCGTCGACGCGATGCTGCGCGGCCGCGGCGACCCGCATGCCGTCTACGGCGCCGCCGCGGCCGAGCGCGCGACCGCCGAACGCCGCCGCCTCGTCGCGTTGCTGCGCCGCCGCGGCGTCGAGGTCGTCGACGCGCCGCCCGCGACGTTCGCGCCGTCGGTCGCGGACGCGTACCTCGCGCTGAAGGCGGCGGGTCGGCTCTGAAGGCGGACGCCGGCCTCCGGCCGCGGCCGTCCACTTTCGTGATCTTGGCGACGTTGCTCCGCGTGGCGACGTGCCAAACGTCGCCAAGATCACGAGAAGTGGATAGCGGGCCGGTCACCGCGGGAGCCGGCGCGGCCGCTTCGCCACTCCCCACTACGGCTTGCAGTGCCGCCCGTGACACCGCGGCCACGGTGGCGGCGTCGTCGCGCCGCTCCGCGTCGGCGTCGGCGTCGGCGAGACCGGCGCCTTCGGCGCGGCGCTGATCGGCGGCGCGGCGAAGTCGCGGACCGGAACGCCGTCGTGCGCGGCCAGCATGATGGCCCGCCAGATCGGCGCGGCGAAGGTCCCGCCGTACACCGTGCGCGCGCCGTGCCCGTAGCGCAGCGGATGCTTCGCCG